>NZ_JAGCFH010000265.1 GCF_017650195.1 Ruminococcus sp.
TTATTCTGAGCATAGCCAAATGCAGCGGCAGCCCTCCATCGTTCACCACTTAGATGAATGAATTTCCTATCATATCTTTCGGATGTCAAAAGGAATTTATCAGCGATCAATGAAAAATCGCCTTTATCCGAGCTTTTTAAAAGAGCACTTTCTATTGACTTTTTCACTTGCTTTTTCCCATATGGCTCACAAGAGGGCTCTAAATTCAATGCAACGTCATTAAGGTCATTCTGGCAAATCAAGCTGCCATTACAGTAAACCTTAACATTCTCAAACTTGACTCTGCCACCAAGTAAATATGACAGATACTCACAACCTTGACCATATTCACTTACTATTCCATATATTTTTCCGCTTTCAAATACTTGATCGCTATAGTGCCAAGTGTCATTTAAGTTTATATCATGCCCAGCAATTAATGATTTGCAAGCTGATGTATCGATTTTTATTGAAAAATCATTATTAAATTCTTTTATCATGATATTCATAAAAATATCCCCTATTTAAAACAGATCTGCTGCATTTCTTCATTCGGTTGAGGTATAAACTGATATTTCTTGCCGAAAGGATTTGAAATAAT
This sequence comes from Ruminococcus sp., assembly GCF_017650195.1. GTDB lineage: Bacteria > Bacillota > Clostridia > Oscillospirales > Ruminococcaceae > Ruminococcus. The sequence goes on from NZ_JAGCFH010000265.1 coordinate 581, forward strand.
TCCATGTCTTTCCTCATTATGTTTTTTACAATTATACCATAGGACGCTGTATATTTCAAGCTGTCAGATATTGCATACATCGAGAAAATATGATAAAATATCATTAAATCAATACATGGAGCGATATTATGAAAAAAGCAATATTTGCTGTTGGAGCTATTATTTCAGCAATTGCTCTTATTTTCAAGAAGAGTGATTTTGGAGCACTTCCAACTGTTTCCGATCGCAGAGAGTACAAAAAGCGCTGTTCTGAATATAATGGCAGACGTTTTAAATATCCAACCGAATGGGAAGAAAAAGGGCTTAACGAAGACCTCAGATTATCTGAAAAAGGATCAACTCCCAAAGATGAACTGCCTATATACACTCCCGACTTTTCTGCTATTGGAATCGACAAAATCAACGTCACCTGGATCGGACACTCTACTGTATTAATGCAGATGCACGGCATGGATATTTTATTTGATCCTATGTTCTCAGAGCGTTCATCGCCTTTTCAGTGGATAGGACCGAAGCGTTTCACACGTCCCTCTGTAAATATTAAAGAATTACCGCATCTTGACATAGTCATGCTGTCTCATGACCATTACGATCACCTTGACCGATGCACCATTCAGCAGCTTGCAAACAAAACCGACCGATTTATCGTTTCACTGGGGCTTGAAAAACACCTTGAACATTGGAATATCCCATCAAGTAAAATAACTACTCTGGCATGGTGGGAACAGGTCAATATAAACGGTCTCGAAATAATATGCACTCCATCGCGCCATTTCTCGGGAAGAGGTCTTATTCGACAAAACCGTACACAGTGGTGTTCATGGGTGCTTAAAGACGAATTTCATAGTATATTCAATAGCTGTGACGGAAGTATCGGCAGACACTTCAAATCAATACACGACAAATATGGAGACTTTGACCTTGCTCTTATGGAGTGCGGACAATATAACAAAAGCTGGCATTATAGTCATCTCTATCCAGAAGAAGCAGTAATGGCAGCAGAAATGATCGGCTCAAAAAAGGTTATGCCGATACACTGGGGAGCGTTCGTACTTTCAAGTCACGGCTGGGATGACTCTCCTGAACGTTTTGTTATTGAAGCTGAAAAGCAAAAAATGAGCGTTATAACGCCATATATCTGCGAAACTTTCAGTCTTGATGCTCCACCGGTATCAAATTATTGGTGGCGCAAATTTAACTAATCACAGCTTGTTTTACGCCGATTGTTGTTGTATAATGTTAATGTAAAAGCAAAAATAGTAAGACTGTATCTTATTCCCCGTTAATAAAAAAGGAGGCGATCTAAACGGATAAACTCACGGTATTAAAAGAATACTTCGGTCATAAAGAGTTCCGTAGCGGACAGGCTGAGCTTATAGACCATATCATGAGTAACTGTGACGTACTTGGTATTATGCCGACGGGAGCCGGAAAATCTCTGTGCTATCAGGTTCCTGCTTTAATGCTTGACGGTGTCACCATAGTAATCTCACCTCTTATATCTCTTATGAAGGATCAGGTCAGCTCGCTCGTAACAGCTGGAGTCAGCGCTGCCTGCATCAACAGTTCGCTCACACAGGAAGAATATTCTGAAACAATGCTCCGCGCCTGCAAAAGTGAATTTAAACTGATATATGTGGCGCCAGAGCGTCTCGGTACACAGGAGATGAAACGCCTCGTGTCTTCGGTGGACATCTCAATGGTAACTATCGACGAAGCACACTGTGTTTCGCAATGGGGACAGGATTTCCGCCCCAGCTATCTGCATATTTCAGAATTCATTAGCAGTCTGACACACCGTCCTGTCATAAGCGCATTTACAGCAACAGCAACAGATACTGTCAAGGCAGATATTGTCCGACTGCTCGGACTGAATGAGCCGTTTTCATTGGTAACCGGCTTTGACCGGCCTAATCTTTTCTTTTCTGTACTGAAACCGCAAAACAAGTATGCAGAGCTGAAGAGGCTTCTCATCGGCTTCAAAGACAAATGTGGTATTGTGTACTGCCTGTCACGTAAGAACGTGGAGGAGGTATGTGATAAGCTTAATGCAGACGGTTTTTCTGCTACAAGATACCACGCAGGTCTTTCGGACGTGGAAAGGCGCAGTAATCAGGAAGATTTCATATACGACCGCAAAAGCATAATTGTTGCTACAAATGCCTTCGGAATGGGTATTGATAAGTCCGACGTGTCGTTTGTTATCCATTATAATATGCCGAAGAATATAGAAAGCTATTACCAGGAAGCCGGCCGTGCAGGACGCGATGGAAGTCCAGCGCAGTGTATTCTAATGTACGGAGCAATGGACGTCCGCACAAACAGTTTTATGATTGAAAAAAGCCGTGAAGAAAACAGTGACCTGTCGGAAGAAGAAAAAGACATTATGCTCGAACTAGATAAGCAGCGTTTGAAGGATATGACATTCTACTCAACAACATCAGGATGTCTGAGAGAATATATGCTTCGTTATTTTGGAGAAAAGGCTTCTTCCTACTGTGGTAACTGCTCCAACTGTCTTAACGAATTCGAGGATGCGGATATTACGATAGATGCACAAAAGATAGTTTCGTGTGTATTCCGTATAAAGCAGAAAGGCCGCTGTTTCGGAAAGAATATGGTGATAGACGTGCTTCGCGGTGCAGATAATCAGAGGCTTATATCTTTTGGATTAAACAAGCTGTCGACTTATGGAATAATGAGCGACGTACCCGCTCAGACTATTCGGGCCGAGCTTGACCACCTTATCGCAAACGGTTATCTCAGCTTCACCGATGATGAATATCCTGTTGTAGTGCTAACTCCGCTGTCTGCAAAGATAGTGAAAGATCGCATTCATGTTAGTATGAAACTGCCGAAGAAACCTCCGAAGAGCAAACTACGCTCAAGTGCTCAATTCAATACTGATGATACACTGTTCGGCGAACTCAGAACACTTCGCAATAAGATAGCTTCTGCGTCAAATGTACCTGCGTATATCGTATTTTCCGATTCCTCTCTCAGGGATATGTGCAGACTTCGTCCTGTTAATTATGAAGAATTCCTTAATGTGTCTGGAGTTGGAAAGAGAAAGGCAGAACAGTACGGCGAGGATTTCTGTCGCATAATAAGCGAGTACATAAGCGCTCACCCGAACGAACAAAATACTTATGATGGAGAACTCTCAATTATTCAGAAGCAGCATGATAATTCTGGAAAGCTTATAACCACAAATTCTTCCTCAGCACCGCGAGCTTGGACAGAAGAGGAAGAACGTCAGCTTTCTTCCGAATTTTCTAGCGGAATGACTATAACAGAAATTGCCAATGCACACAAACGTACTAAAGGAGCAATAAGATCACGGTTAAGGAAAATGGGTATAATATCATAGCCCACAGCTTAGCCAACGACTCAAGATATACGATTTTCTTCCATCCGCTTACAAAAGTCAGTTTGCTGAATTACAACGTTTACAATATAAAACAAGATTATTGGGGCTGTAAAAAAACTCAGTCCCCCAAACGAACACGGGGCCTCGTAAAGAGGCCCCAA
>NZ_JAGCFH010000266.1 GCF_017650195.1 Ruminococcus sp.
CAGCTTACGCAGATTTTTCAGATACCGGCAATGTGCCTGAGGACTATAACGATCGCTATCCAGAGCCGGACCTTTCTGACCTTGATACCGACTTCGGAACGGTTGACACAGAGGACGATGATCCGTCTGAGTATGACAGCGACGAGCTTCTTGGTGCAGAAAGAGGTTATATTCTAGTAAATGTGAGGACAGGTGACGATTCCTCGGCAGTTGATGGTGCTTCCGTGGAGGTAACGGCGATTGTTGACGGGAAAAGGCTGATACTTGCTTCGGGAGTGACCGACGAAAGCGGAGTTTCCCCAAGATTCTCCCTTCCTGTCCCGGATCTCGAGCATTCCCAGGTTCCGGGTTCAGAGGAACGACCATACAACCTTTTCGATGTGAGTGTGTACGCGGAGGGATTTTTCCGGGCGAGGAGCGTTGATGTCCCTGTATTTTCAGGAGTTACCTCGGTGCAGAATTTCAACCTGATACCCGTTCCACTGATGATGAATAGCAATGACGAGACTGTTACCTATTATAATGCAGAGCCGGATTTTAGCGGCGGAAAGGAGTGAGCCATGCTAACTGGTACACCCTTTATACCCGAAACAATAACTGTACATTTGGGTTTCCCGGATTCTCCGGCACCTAATGTAGAAGTGGACTTTCCGTCCTATGTAAAGAATGTGGCTTCCAGCGAGATATATCCAACATGGAACGTGAGCGCTCTTAGGGCTAATATATACGCTATTGTTTCCTTTGCTCTAAACCGTATCTATACAGAGTGGTACCGGTCAAGGGGCTATGACTTTGATATAACCGCAACTACACAGTACGATCAAAAGTTTATAAACGGCAGGGAGTACTTTGAGAATATCAGCTATCTCGTTGACGATCTGTTCAACGACTACGTAAGGAGAAAGGGAAGCATTGAACCCTTGTTTACTGCCTTCTGTAACGGCACTACCTCTACCTGTAACGGGCTTTCACAGTGGGGGACTCAGGCTCTTGCGGAGAAGGGATACGATTCCTTTGAGATACTGAAATACTACTATGGCGATGACATAGAGATAGTTAGCGACGCTCCAGTTAAAACTGCCATGCCGTCTTATCCGGGGACAGAGCTGAGAAATGGTTCCTTCGGAAACGACGTTAAGTTTGTACAGGTGTGGCTGAACCGGATATCCGGAAATTTCCCTGCGATACCTAAGATACCAGCTGCGGATGGCATATTTGATACTCCCACCGAAGCAGCTGTGAGGAAGTTTCAGCAGGTGTTCGGACTGGAGGAGACAGGTGCTGTTGATACAGCCACATGGTACAGGATAACATACATTTATACCAGCGTCAAGCACCTTGCAGAGTTGGATTCCGAGGGAGTTCGTTTTGAGGATATAATACCACGCTTCACCGAGGAGCTCAGTGTAGGTATGCAATCCATAGAGGTGAGTATGCTTCAATATTACCTTGCGGTAATAGGTGCTTACTATGAGGCGGTTATACCTGTGGAGATGACTGGATATTTCGGTGAGCAGACCGAGCGTTCTGTCAAATCCTTCCAGCGCGTTTTCGGGCTGCCGCAGACGGGTGTCGTCGATAGAGCCACCCGCAACGACCTTTATCGTGCGTATCAGGGTATAGTTGATAGCGTGCCGCCTAAATATACATACGTTGCACTCTATCCGGGAACAGTTCTCAGAGAGGGCGCCAGTGGTGATTCTGTGAAGATAATACAGCAGTATCTTACCTATATAAACAGGAGCTATACGAATATACCTGCTGTCAGTGACACAGGCTATTTCGGACCTCTTACAAAACAGTCCGTGACGGCTTTTCAGCGACAGTTCGGTGTTGACCCTACGGGCATAGTCGGAGCTGTAACATGGGACAGGATAGCAGAAGTATATTCAGATCTCCGTTATGGCTTCGACAAGCGTCCCTATCAGAATCCTGGCTATACTATCAAGTAACTGAGATTAATATTCGTTTTGAAAAAGACTTTCTATAAGGAGCTGGAATTAACACAAATAAAACGTAAAAGCCTTTAAATAAAAACAAGATACACCCAGAGATGGGTATTTTCTGGGACTAAAAGTATTGCTCACAGGAACTGAGTGCATGGCTTGTTACGCTTTTGCATGACAAAATATGAGTACCGAGTTTGAATTTGAACGGAGCTGATACTATTGCCATATACAGATGAACAGAAAAAGGAACATATCCGGGAGCTTCAGACCTATCTCTACGGTATATCCCTGTTTGATAGGAGGATACCGCAGGTGCTTCCTGACGGATTATACGACAAATACACGAAGCAGGCTGTTGAAGCTTTTCAACGAGCCTACGGGCTTCCCGAAACAGGTGAGACCGATACTGCCACATGGGACAGAATAGCTGCGATATATCGTGATTATCTTGAAAAGACGCCAGCTGCTTACCATGTCTTTCCGTCGAGGAGTTTCATGGTGTGCGAGGGCGACAGCGGGGAGCTTGTATATATAATTCAGGCTATGCTGTGGAAAGCTGCAGGACGTTTTGACAATATGCCTAGAGTGAAGGTCAGCGGTGAGTTCGACGGAGGGACGGCTAAGGCAGTTAGCTTTTTTAGAAGCTGTTGCGGCCTGTCGGACGAGGGAGCGGTGGACTGCCTTACATGGAATATGCTCGTACGCTTTCTTGAACAGAGAGTTTAGCGTTAGGCTTCATGGAAAGATTTTGTTAACAAATGATTAAACAAAAGCTGTCTGAAATAGTCCACCTAAAGATGAATATTTTTTGATGTTATATTATATATTCATAACTCGCTTGGGCGACATCAATAATACACACATGCAGAAACGGATAATAACATACGAAAAATCAAACTATTTCTTCATCACACCAATAAGACCGCAAGATGTTAAATTTTAAGTAAAGAAAGTAAAAACTATAAAAAATGCAATCAAAAGACTCTCGGCAATCGCAATGGCACTCACTCTTCTCAACACAGGAACAGCAGTTACAAAGTCAGTAGCATCACAAGCTACAAAACCAATAACGGCACAGGCTATCTGTCAATTCCATAATGGTACTTACGTACAGGGAGATTATATCAATAATAAATACTGGGACTCAAAAAACAAGTGCTGTAACCAGCCTGTATGAAATTGACTATTCTGTACTGTAAATATTCAAAGCTCCTCTGGGGTAATGTCATTAAGCTAACCGAATAAGTGAAAAATCAGGAGTATGTACGAAATTAAAACGTACATACTCCTTATAGTATTTATTGAAAAAAGGCAACACGAAAAGACAGATCAGAAATCTGCCTGAAAAATATTGACATAAGCAAAGAATTATGATAACCTGTAATTGAAGGGTATAAAGCCGTTGTAGGTATCCGCAGCGGCTTTTATTATGCCCGAAGGAGGTGTCGGCGATGCCGAGGAAGGCACTGAAACCGTGCAAGCCCCCGGCTGTCCGAGACTGACCGACGGTTCTTACTGCGACGAACACAAGTCCCTGCACTCAGACTGATCTTCAGCCGCCAAGCGTGGCTACGGCAGCAAGTGGCAGCGTGTCCGCAAGGCATACCTGCGGAAGCACCCGCTGTGCGTGAAGTGTCTGGCGCAGGGCAAGTATGTGACCGCAACGGTCGTTGACCATATCGTTCCGCACCTTGGTGACCATTACCTGATGTGGAGTGATACTAACTGGCAGGCGCTATGCAAGTCCTGTTATGATAAGAAAACCGGCACTGAGGACAGTAGACCGGTTTACTCATATTAATGGCTTGATATAGCTTTTCTTAAAAAATACAACGGATTCACGTTTGGAGTGTATTATTAATTGATATATTCAATTTTACCCATCAGGATATTCCGGATAAGCTTGCTTTGTTTTGTCGTTACACTTAACTATGGCTTTTGAAGATACTTTCCCATTCAAATTCCCAGTCATTAATCATTTCGTTGAAGACATATGTTTTGATTTGAATGTCGAAGCCGTTTTTTTGCCATATGATTTTACATAAATCACTAAAAACATATGTGCTATATTCGCCTTCGCGTATCTCAGTATATTTTTGTTTGAAAGCATCACCAACAAATGCATATCCGTCATAGTATTCTCCGAGATAAGCATAAGAACCATCATTTTCTATCTCATAGAACACATACTGACAGGTATCGTCCATAAAATGATCTTCCGCTACAGTGATATATAGCTTGTAATTACCATCGGGAGAATCATATTGATGGGCATAGTAATCAGGTGTGAATAATTCAAAATCGAATAATAAGCATATATCGTTTGTTGTTTCTCTGACCGTTTTGGGAACAGTTACCTGGAACAGAAGGATATTCTTTTTCTTTTTATATACCATAGGGTGAGATTTATACTGCTGATAAGTATAAAGACAGTAAATATTAGATTTTCTTATTATCTCCGGATCTATTCCATAATATTCGTTGATTTCCTCTCTTTCGAATATATCAAGGAATTTACCATGCAGATAATCACATACGGGTGGTATGAAATGAACTCCCTCACCGTATTCCTGTTCAAGTGTACCGAATATAACGTCACTTCCTTTGAAAAAGTTATCGTCATAGATATCGGTGTATTTCTGTATCTCATCATTATCGGTGCCGATATTTGCAAGGTAAGCTGTGAGCTCATCAGTTGAACTTATGAAAGCTGATTCTAATTCAGTCTTATCTGCTGTTTTAAGAATATCAACGCTGCTTACTTGTTTATAGGCTGTTTCTGGTGCTATAACTGCTTTCCTTAACTCTACAAGATCGAAAATGTCTGCGTTGCCGTCTAAATTGATGTCGAGATAATTTAATTCGTCGGAATAAACTATTGTATCTTTGTATCCTTCGGAACCGCGGAGAAACAGCATCATGGTTACCAGATCACCAACATTGAGTTCTTCATCGTTGTTTACATCGGCTAAATATCGTGTTTGCGAGATATTTAATACAGAATCATCTGAAGTATCAGGATAGAGCTTATCTTCGGCAGATACGCTAAAGGAGGAGAAGGAAAAAAATGTCAGTAATGAAATAATTACGGAAAGGATTTTTTTCATATTAATTCCCCCTTAATATAAGTCAGAAGGCGGATAAACTTTTCCTTATACAATCATATCATTAAAAAAGTATGAAATCTATGTTATTATATTGATTTTCAGTGAAAGCTTTTTTAATAAATAAAAACTACTTCCCGAATTTTCGGGAAGTATAAGTGGTGACTCATCAGTTTACGCTAGCTTAATGACATTATCCTCTGGGGGAGCTTTTTTATTCACGGACAAAGTATCCGCTTATAGTTATATCCACTGTTATACTTGTGTTTTGGAACGCTAACAAAATAATATATTTAAGCTAATATAGGTGTAGGAAAGGTCTTGACAAAAGATTATTTAAGTGAAGTAACAACCGCATGAACTTGCAATGAGTTCGCGCCCCCCTACGTCTGGAGTCAAAACATTTATGACAGACGTAGGTCTGTTTTGATTTACAGATTCATAAATGTACATTCATCATTTTTAAAGGAGAAGATGATTAATGAGCGAATTATGGGAAGTGCTTGAAGAATTATATGATGAATATTGGTTGAAGCGTGAAGAGGGAAAAAACGTGAAAAAAATGCGTTGGAAACAACATAGAATAATATTTTTGTTAACCTTAGTTGCTCTCTTTGTGGATAGCTTATTTTTAAAGATCTTTATTATTATCATAGAGCTAATTTATACTGTTTATTCCTCTATACAGTACCTGAATTACAAAAAAAATTATAAGAAAAAAATATATGATTACTATCACAATAACTCCAGATATGAAGACGATCATATTGAATACAGGAAGTATGACGAAAGACTGAGATAAAACCTATTAGCCTTTAGCTCTTAGCCATTAAATTTTTATTGGCTAAGGGATAAAGGCTTAATGTTTGACTTTACATCGGAAATGTGATATAATAATTTAAATGTGTCTGTCAGCAGACAGGCTTAGATAATGCAAAGGATTGATATTATGGACTATAAAGCACTTGCAGATTACCTTTTTCCCAATGTTAAGGCAACTCCTGAGGATATAGAAGCACGCTTCCCTGAAAGACAGCTTCCGGCAGGAGCTAATGTCACACGTATCGGACCCAGTCCTACAGGCTTCGTACATCTCGGCAATCTCTACAATGCCATTATCGGCGAGCGTATAGCTCACCAGTCACAGGGCGTTTTCTATCTGAGAATCGAGGACACCGACAACAAGCGCGAGGTCGAGGGAGCTGTAGAGACAGTTATAAACGCTATGGACTATTTCGGCGTTCACTTCGACGAGGGCGCTACAGCAGAGGGCGACAGTGGCAGCTATGGTCCCTACCGCCAGAGACAGCGTAAGGATATTTATCACGTATTCGCAAAGCTTCTCACTGAAAGAGGACTTGCTTATCCATGTTTCATGACAGCTGAGGAGATAGAGGCAGTACGTGAGCAGCAGACTGCAAATAAGGAAAATCCCGGAGTTTACGGTAAGTATGCAAAGTGTCGTGACCTCAGCCTTGATAAGATAAAGGCAAATATAGAAGCAGGCATGGAGTGGGTGCTCCGGTTCAGGGGTCAGGAGACCAATGAAACTATCGCCGTAGAGGATGCTATCCGTGGTAAGCTTGAAATGCCAAGAAATAATATGGATTTTGTTTTGCTTAAGAGCGATGGTATCCCTACATATCATTTTGCTCATGTAATAGACGACCATTTTATGCGCTCCACACATGTTATACGCGGAGAGGAGTGGATATCCTCACTTCCCATGCATGTAGAATTATTCAATACTCTCGGATGGAATCAACCAATATACTGCCATACCGCTACACTTATGAAAATGGACGGTGAGAGTAAGAGAAAGCTCTCAAAGAGAAAAGATCCTGAGCTTGCACTTGCTTACTACCAGCAAGAGGGTATAAGCAAGGACGCTGTATGGGAGTTCCTTCTCACCCTTCTTAATTCCAACTATGAGGAATGGCGCATTGCCAATCCGGAGGCGGACTATCACGAGTTCCCCTATACACTGGAGAAGATGTCGGTGTCAGGGGCACTTGTTGACCTTGATAAAATGAGGGATATATCCAAGAACGTAATATGCCGCATGACTGCAGAGCAGGTTCGTGACGGCTGGCTGGAATGGTGCAACGAGTATAACAAGGACTTTGCAGAGCTGATAAACAAGTATCCGGAGAGAACGCTTGCAGCCCTCAATGTTGGCAGAGGCGGCGAGAAGCCGAGACGTGATATTGAAACATGGAAGCAGGCTTGCGACTTCATGAGCTTCTATTACGATGAGTCCTTCAGGGTCACTGACAATATGCCAGAGGAGTGCGACGAGGCCACAGTAAAAGACTTCTTCGGAAGATATCTTTCAACTTATGACCATAATGACGATTCTGCGGCATGGTTCACCAAGGTTAAGGCTATAACAGAGGAAATGGGCTTTGCTGTAAAGCCAAAGGACTACAAGAAAAATCCCGAACAGTTCAGGGGAAGCATAGTACATATCACAAATATGCTCCGTATAGCCCTGACAGGACACGCAAACGCTCCTGATATCTGGGAAGTGAGCCATGTTCTTGGTGAGGAGATCACACGAAGAAGGCTTCAGGCTTTTTCTTAATTCGTAGAAATTAAAATGAATTTAATGTATGACCATTGGTCGTATATGTCTAGCGTTAGAGTTATAAATGACATTGCAGGGAATGGCGTCCTCGACGTCCCACCCGAAATATAAACGAATAATGTTAAGAGGAAAATAAGATGTCAGACAATAAAGAAAAGAAAAATTTTGAGATACCCCGTCCTGTGTTTCCGAAAAGAGCGGTAGTTACAGGCGGTATGCCCTATGGCAACAAGGAGCTACACTTCGGTCATGTCGGCGGTATGCTGGTATTTGCGGATACTTATGCACGTTTCCTGAGAGACCGTATCGGCAAAGAGAATGTTATATTTGTCAGCGGTACGGACTGCTATGGCTCTCCTATCGCAGA
>NZ_JAGCFH010000267.1 GCF_017650195.1 Ruminococcus sp.
AATTTCTTAGCTGTTTCCAGCTCACGCCATTTATAATGACTGCCGTTCATGCATTCGCTACAAATTGTATTCATATCGCTAAAGTACAAGCAAGTGCCACAATTCCTTGAATCCGAAAGATCTTCCATAGCTGCAATTAGAACTTTTTTTAATGCTTTATTCCTGGTATTCAACGCTTTATTCTGAGCCAGTGTTTTTTTATATTCAGCGGTATTAATTTCAACAAGCTTTTCGAGCTTTTCTTCGAGCGTTTCTTCTATATTCATGCTGTTGCTTCTTTCTGTGTTCTTTAAGTCGCTGTTTTTTCACTCTTTCAAGATATTCAGAATATCTTCTCTCGAACAACTCTATCTCATAAGGCTTCGGATTGCCTGCCTGATTATTCTTATATCCTCGGCATTGAACTATTTCAAGCTCGTTCGAGACTTCCATAGTATAGAACGGCTCGCTTTTATGCCCGAGAGTCCTCAGGAACATGATAGTAAGCTTCCCTTCAGCGTGCCTTTGAGCATATCCGCCGACGCAGTGATTGAGTGCTGCTCCTTCATCGGAGATTTCCTTCACGGAGTAAGGAAGCCGCAGGATCAGACCGAGCTCCATGTCCACCGCTTCAAGATCCTGCCGTTTCGAGTCGTTCTTTTTCAGTATGAAGTTTATCTTTTCATCATTGATTTCAGAAATAAGTTTTGAAGTCGTTTCATGCGCTGAAAAAACGTCCTTCGGCATCGTAACCGCTGTCGATGTCATATCATAGTCAAGCATCACACACTCTCGAAGATAATCACGATAGCAGATAAGAAAAAAGGCAGTCCCTTGCTGGTTCTTTTTCCTGAGCGCATAGTCCATTATCTTCTTCCTCGGGAGCTTTGTCAGTTCCTCAATTTGTTCAACATAGTCCCAGCTTTTCCCGAAATCGTCATAATACTTCACTGTCTCCTCGGGAGTTCTGCCGCAGAAAAAAGACTTTCTGAAATTGATGTAGCCTGCATATCCACGGCCTTCCAGCTTCACGAAGTATTCAAGCTCAGGCTTGCTAAGCCGAAGGACTTTTTTCATGTTGTTGCTTCGCCAGTTTAAGCGTACTTTCATTCCGTGATAAATATAGTCCATTGCTATCTGAGGGACTCCGCCGTTAATTAAATACTCAAGCTGCGGATGTTCTGCATATCGGCATAGCCATGTTATGTACATCGAAGGGAGTTGTTCATCCTTGAATAAGTACCGAAGGAAACTGCTCTCGACAGCTTCTTGATTGATAAGTGTATAATTATTATCTCGCCAGTAAAAGCCTCTTGCATAGTTTGGCTCTCTCGCCCTGCTTTTTTTCGGTTTCCAAACGTAGTTTTTTAATGCAGCATCATAAGAACACCAGTATTGAACTGCTTTCCCTGGGCTCAGTTCATACCTTGTCACGGTATAGCAGTCAATCTCAGGCTGAAGCTCATCATCTGCGAACTTCATATATGCGATGATGCACTCTATTCTTACACGGTCCGCTACTTTCTCAAATACTGCGAAATTCTTTGTATAATAGAAAGTTGAGCGGCCTCTGTTCATTTGCCTAAATTCAACAGGCGCTCCGCAGTTCGCGCAAGTTCCGATTTCTAAGTGTTTATATTCCTTTGGTTTTCTTATTCCGTCCTCAAAACGAGTGCGGCAGGCCGTGCAATAGCAGTCCGTAAGCTTGCTGTTTCGCTCTGATTGGCAGTAATCGCCGTAGCCTACAAGATACGGATTGCCGAAGCCTCGGCGATATAGGACGAAATGCGGCATAAAAGCCTCAATATCGTCTATGTAGGCAATTAAATTCACAAATGAATTGTCCATGTCTATTAGAAGTCGAGAAGATCATCGAGAGACACATTGAGCGTTTTATTATCATTCTGCGCCATTATAATAGGCGGAGCTCCGTTGTCGCCGCTCAGATCAATAGTCATATGGAAATGGACCGTCGCAGTCGAGAAGTAGAATTTCACAGCTCTGCGGTATACATCAAGATCGGAAATACTTCTTCCGATACCCTTCACAACACTGTCGAGGCATTCCTGAAAAGTCTTGCCGCTTTGGAGCACAGCCTGTTTAAACTCAGGCTCCTGAGAGCAGAACTTGCTCAATGCGTCCGCCACCGAAGGAGCAATTACTTCTTGCTTTGCGCCTGTTATTTTGCCGCCAAAATACGATAAATACTCTTCTTTTGTCATAATTTCACATTCCTTTCAGTCCAGTTAACTGGACAACCCCGTTTTTTCATAATATTCATCAAGCATATCGAGTCTGTAATGATATATCACAAGTCTTGCAATGGCATACCCTTTTTCATAGGCTTCCTCGATATCATCGCAGCTCTTTGCAATACTTTCCCATACCCGAATATCATATTCTATTTCCTGCCGTGCTGCTTTGTACTGTTTCTTATTGTGCAGATATCCGATGTATAGCTCGGCAGGTACTAACAGCATGGATATAATAGCACAGATAATCACTGGAAATATTAATATCTCTCCTATCAGTCGCACGGCTCCACATCCTTCCCTAACACAGTCACCTCAGACCGTCCGCAAGGATCCGCGAGTGTCGCTGAGACTATAACAACCTTCTCCTTCCTGTTCTTTCTGAGTGATATAGCTTCAATACTCAGATATTTAGCTCCTCGGAATACTACAGGAACATCATTATTGAAGGCTCCAATAAGTTCCTTATATGTCATCTCCGCCTGCTTTCATTCCGGTCCATCGGCTGAAGCCGTGTGTCTCGAGCTCGTCCCGAAGCTGCTTCTCATATTCGCGTTGAGCGCAGTTCCAAAAAGCATTCCATGCTTCAAGTGCGTTTGCGTACTCTGTTGTGCAGTAAGGAGTGATAAGCTTTGCTGTTCCTTTTTCTGCGTTGCTTTCAAATGCGACGTCCTTAATTTTAATCTTCATATCAGAATATCCTCAGAACTTCACGCGATAATGCCGAGAGGCTGTCTCCGGTGATATATATACGCCTTACATAGCCACCCTTCCAAGTTACAAGCACATATTCCAGCTCATAAGAGACGGTATCAACGAGCTTATATATCACACTTGCTACGTTGCTGTCTATTTCCTTGATAAAAGGATCCAGCATTTTCTCAACAAAATCTTCTTTTCTCTTCTGTTCCTCACTCATATCTCGACGCCCTCGCTTTCAATGATTTCTCTCAGATCTTCGGAGAAATAAGCATACTTTCTGAGTCTTACGTCTATCAGCTCTACTTCTGCGACAAGTCCGCGCCGACGTTCTGCAAGATCATGCATTTTTTTGCCGATAGCGTCGATAATATTATCGTCCTCGATGATATGTGGACCTACGAAGAGCACATCGTCCGCCGGCACATCTTTTAGAAGCTTCGGATTATCGGCAGCATCATCAAGGCTTTCGCTGCTCTCCGGCAGCGGTTCTTCTCTAATGTCCTGAACGTCGATTATATCAGGCTTCTTATATTTCACCTTTTCCTTGACAGGCGGCTCGACTGGAGGGATTGCCATGTCCTCCCATTCATCAATTCTTGCCTGCTCCTCAGGAGCATCGGCTTTTTCCTTCTTCAGAAGATTTGCTCCATTCAGTATTCTAAGATTAAACCCATATTCACGGAGAACATCCTTGATTATTCCCTTCGATGTATTATGCAGGTCAGCTTCGATCTCTACCTGCTTACGCTTATCCTTTGCGTTTTTTATGTTGGTGACGATTTCCTTCTTATCTTCCTCTGTTAATTTCATTTTTCACACCCTCTTATGCTTTAATTCCTGCAATAAATCTTTCAGCTGCATCGGGATTTTGACTGTAATAAGCACTCAAGCCCTTCCCGATATTATCGCACATTTTTGAAATACATTCCGCTCTTTTTGTTGGGCTCAAGCTGTCGAAACGAACAGGCGGAGCTCCGTCAATTGATATGTAGCTTATAGCTTTCAATTCACTTCCCATATGCTTGCCCCCTATAAGGAATGAATTTCGCCGCCTGTTTCGTTTTTATATCCGATAAGCTCATCTGTTGACATTTCATACAGGCTTGCAATTTTGGATAAATATTGCGACGGAATTTCCCCTTTGTTGAGCCAGCGATAGAAAGTCGTTCTCCCTATGCATATTTTGTCACAAAAATTATGCAAAGACCACCTTCGACGTGCGTTTTCTGCGTAAATAATGCTAAAAATAGTATGCATTCTCTATACCTCCTTTCGGTACTTTATGTACCGTGTGTTTATTATACCCCATTTTGTACTTACTTTCAATTCGTTTTTTGGCACAAATTTTGACAAAAAAAAAAAAAAAACTGTTACATTTGCACAAATGATTTTATTTTTTCGGGTTTTGCTTGACAAGTGGAACAATTTGTGCTATATTGTACCCAAAGGAGAGTGATATAATGGCAATTGATTGCAAAAGACTTAAGCAGATTCGCCTTGAAAATGGACTTTCACAGGAACAGATGGCTAAGAAGCTTGGACTCAATCGTCGTACATATTCTACTTACGAGCAAGGAACCCGGAACATGGGATCCGCGACAATTCTGAAAGTATGTCAGACTTTCAATCTTACGTCTGATGAATTGCTCGGTAATTATCAACTTGCTGAACCATACGAGGAAATAAAAACAATTCGAGGTTATATCCTTTGTGTTGTTCCTCTATATACCTCAGCTGATCAGTACATCAATAACGATTACGAAGATCAATTCCCTGATTTATTCCCGACTAATATGGAAGCCAGAGAAACTATTGCAGTCAAAGTCGCTGGAGATTCCATGACTCCTAAAATTGATGATAGGAACATTGTCACTGTGCACAAACAGGACAGGTTCAGAAATGGTGATATCATTGCAGCTATTATCAACGGAGAAAAAGGGATCTATATAAGGCGAGCTTATAAGGATTTTGATTCTAAATCTATTACTCTTGTTCCTATTAATTCAGATTATAAGAAAATTGAATTTATCGGAAAAGAAAGAGAGAATCTAATAATCATAGGCATTGTAAAGAAGATTGTCAAATCTATTCAATATGAATTAGATTGATTTTGACTTTTAGAAAAGGGGGATTCTAAATGAAAAAAATGATTTCTTTGATATCATTATCTGTATTTCTATCGACTTTTGCTTCATGTTCTGAAGAAGATAACCATTCATCTTCAAATCGAATAATCGAAACTACTGTTGTTTCATCAGAAGCTAAAGCCGAAACAACTATAAAAGAAATTCCCACTACTACACAAACTATTACTCAAACTGCTAATCAAACTACTACTCATGCTACTACCGAACATTATGAAGAAATAATAGTAAATACTGATAATCTATCTTCACCCTTAGAAACAGATTATTTTTCGCTTCTTTTGCCTTCTGAATGGAGTTTACATTCTAAAGGCTCTAATCTAATAGAGTACGAAATTGAAGATAATTCCATGATGATAATAGAAATAGAAAAAGATTATAGTTTTCTTGCATCCTCTAAAAAGGGTATATTATCTAATGACGATTATATTTCCTACCGACAAAACAATCGAAAAGATTTAGAATTTTTTCAAAATTCTAATTCTATTTCTTTTGCCTTTTCTACTAATGACGTTCATTCATATTTAGAATATCAATTTTATAATTCTGGTTATGTAATTGATATCACTTTTCGAGCATATAATCATTATTGCTTGCAAAAGGAAAGCATTGAGCGCATCATGAACGGATTGAAATTAAATATTCCATCAGAAAGCAATACTGAAGAGAACACTGTTGCATCTAATACATCAGACCTGTTTTTCTCTGGCGAAGGAGATACCGTCACAAACACATTTAGTGCTCCTGACTGCATAAGAATTACAGGCAATTATTCAGGCGAAGGTCTATTTATCGTTAATCTCTACGATGACTCAGCCAATCTCGAAGATCAAGTTTTTTCAAATTTGGGAACATACTCGGGAGAAAAAGTATTTCAGTTTAAAAAAGGAAAGAAATATATGTTTGAAGTTACCGCAGGAAGTGGAGAATGGCAATTATCTGTTGAGTAAGCCTTCTCAATAATAAAGGATGTGAAAATATGAAAACAGCTGCTGCTTATATAAGAGTATCAACCGAGGATCAGACAGAGTATTCACCTGATTCTCAGCTCAAGATTA
>NZ_JAGCFH010000268.1 GCF_017650195.1 Ruminococcus sp.
AAGAATGGCAAAGCATAAGTGCCCGAGGTACGTTGATTTCGTAGACGGCTTCCCGATGAATGCTGCCGGAAAGATACTCAAGTATAAAATGAGAGAACAGGCTGTTGAAAAACTTAAGCTTCATAAGGCTGACAGTATTGTTACCGCCTAAAAAATATCCATACTGTCTATACAGCAAAAACCATTTTCAGTATTAATAGTTTTACCCGAATTAAGACGGAACTCCCCAAAAGTCGACGCGTAAATACGCGTAAATAATATGTATTATTTTCTAAAAAAATCAGCAGCTCCACACACTTGAAGCTGCTGATTTTTTTATCATTGTATCATCGTAAATATCATTTGTTTTGTGTAAGTTTTGACTTTAAAACAGTCACATGGGACTGCATGATCTTATTTTAAGCTGTTTTCTAACAGAGCATGAACGCATTATATTCTGACACGGGCTATACATCAGTTATTAAAACGTTACGAAATCAGAACATTTCCTCACTGATTATTTTTCTCAGTTCAATCATATCAAAAGAATCAACTGCACCATCATAGTTAAGATCGTAATTCTTTCCTTCAAGATTGCATTTTTCACCGAGAATGAATTTTTGTAAAAGCTCTATATCTTTGGCAGTATACTTATATCGGTTGTTCCTATCAACATGTATGCTGCTGTTTACAAGCTTAATTTCGCCGCCTCCAACGCCGCATATGTCTGCATTAAGAGCTACTGTGGTAATAGGACCTGTTACGAGTCCGGCTTTTTCCCATGTAATCACAGCATCCGCAAGATATATATACCCTGAACAAATAATACTGTTTTCAGTTTTATCATGAGCTATGCAGTAATACTTAACGTTCTTTTTTCCATTGGGCATAAATACATCATCAGTGTACAGCACATATATATCATATTCCCTGTTTGTGAACTGCTCTGTACCGAGATATTCTGCATCTTTCGGAACAGCATCATAGTTAACGGAGTCATATACATAGAAATCAATGTATTCCACACCGTCCTCACCGCGCATCTTTCCCTCTGCACCTATACTGTAATTGCCGTCTGTACTGACATAAGCCTTGTAGGACATATTGATGAAATCACCTTTCTTAAGGTCTATCTCCTCGTCCTCCATTTCAAAGACTCGTCTTTTACCAAATCTGAAAACTTCATCTTCTGATTCAAGTAAACATTTGCCTATGATATCACCGTTATTTTTCAGCGTACACATTCCGCCGTTTTCACCGTAGATTATACTGCCACCATCAATTATTGGCGAAGAGGTATTATCTACTCTGTTGTCTATAACTCTGTCATATTCCGCATCCGGATCAGAAATACCAAATTCTGCACTAACAAGTGCAAAATCGCCTTTTCCTTCGCCAAATGCTTCGGCAAACACAAAGATCTCCGTAATACGGTCTTCTTTATCAATATAATCCTTCAGCCATGCTTCATAGTGCTTCTGAAGGTCAACACTGCCAACAGCTCTGTAATAATAATCATCATGAGTCTCCTGAGTTACGCACCATATCTGAGGACATGGATATGAGTAACACGTCTCATAATCATAATACCTGTAGTACAGATCATATTTTACACCATCGACCTCAGTTGTACCAAGAGACTTGACTTTAGCCATGTCACGAGAACCGTCAATAAAGCTGTCTGAGTTTCTGAGCTGAACGATGCAGTACTCTATACCTGTATCACATGAGAAGAGCGAAACTCCTGATGCGTAATTATCTTCTGCTCTTATTGAAGTATCATAGAATACTTCCATCTTATCGTTTTTTTCAAATGTTTTTCCATGCTCATCCCAGAGTCCTCTTACAAAAAGGCTGGTCGAGCACGTACTATCATTATTATATGTACATGATGCAACTCTGCCGTCACTGACTGTCATACTGCCTTTTTTGGCATCAGTTTTATCAAAAAAGCAATTATAATACTGACCATCAAGATAAACAGACCTTGTTGACGTACCATCGTTTTTAACTGTTATGCTTTTCCTGTACGGGATATTGACAATAGCTGATTTCCAAACAGATATTTTGCCTTTTTCACTTGTTCCGCGAACATAGAGCTTTGCCTGCTTGTCTATATCAAGCTTGAAATCATTTCTTCCAAGCTTATAGCATATCTCTCTTATATCAATTTTTCCTGATATCTCCTTGCCGCTGATACTATTGACTCGTGCAATGTAGATAACTTCAACAGGCACGTTCTCCTCTTCGGTAATACTTACATAATAATCATCACCGTTTACGGATATCTTTTCTGCATCGTCACCTGCCTTGTATATATCAGACGAATACGATTCAAGCACTCTTATCTCTGCTAATTTTGCAGTTTCCCTGTCATAGCAGCTTATCAAAGCCCCAACAGCATATCCGCTCTCTGCCTCAATAATCGCATTATAGCTGATATACGCCTGCTTATATTCGCTCACATCTATATACTTATCAGCTCCGATAAGGAACTCTGCCACATTTGTTTTATCCCAGCTGCATTTATAGTATCCTCCTACAGGATTATATATCATAGATGCATCGCCAGTGTCGCCATCATACTTCCACACCACAAACTCCTCGCCGACATATGGAGCTTTGTATTCCTCCTCAAAATTGTCAAGATTTACTGACACATTATCAGCTGTCAGCGCTGGAACATTGATTCTCCCAACTGCATTGACTGTGGAAACCGTCATTGAAACTGCAGTAACAGTACAAGCTGTCAGCACTGACAAAAAACGCTCTATCATTTTGTACATTCTGTCGCCCTCCTTAAACATAGCACAATAATATATATTAATTATACCATAGTTTTTATATTACAGGCAAGTCCTTTATTGCTATATTATGTTTAAAGGCCGTCTGTTCCAAACATACGGTTAACTTTATTCAAAGGAAAAACAGTTTTAAGGAAAAGGAAATCAAAGATGAAATAAGAGATAAATTCGGACTGAACTAAACATTTCTCGTCACCAAACATGAGAAGCCCTACTTCACTTGATAAGGAGAAGACAATATAATTCTCAGATCATACATAAGAACAGCTCCCATCAACATTACGGGAGCTGTTTTCTATCATTATTATGTTTAATGCTCTTTTTTGTCTTTAAAAGGTAATATCACCACTATGTACGAGTAAAGTCTGTATCAGAATAATTCTGCTCCATTGAAACATCAAAAGCATTAAGAAATAGCTTTTCTACAAATCAACTAATATACTTTAGCCTTTAATGATTATACTCTCTTTATTATGATTGCAGAAGCCAACTGAAATATTAAAATAAAAATGTACTAAAGACGGGATTATATCAGAATCTCAGAAATGCTACATTTTTATAAATTCGGCTACAAAACTTTTTTAATAGCTTTAAAAGTGTAGTGATAAAATCTCAAAATAAATACCGCAAAAATATCCCACATATTTTGTGTGCTTATTTGTTTAAAAGAGAGAAAATTCCGAAGTAACACTACTATTAAAAAAATCGATTCGTCCAAAGGGCAGTTTTTTTGGCTTAAAAAATAGAGGGCGTTTTATTGTTACGACGTTGACAAGTGTAACTGAAACTCTATTGTTATCAGTTTCAATTCGAACACTTACACACAATAAGTAGAACAGCGCCCATGTCAGACATGATGAAGGAGGAAATAATCCATGAGCGAAAAATCCATCTCGATGTGTCAGGGTAAAGGCAGCCTGTCACATAACAATCGTGAATTCACTGCCAGTAATATCGACAAGGCCAGAACAGCTGACAACATCGTATTTGTTTGTCAGGGTCTGGGCGAAACCTACAGGAAGCTCTTTGACGGAGCGATAGAAAGGTATAACGCTCATCAGAAAAGAAACGACCGAAAGATATCCGATTACTTCGAACATCTTTTCAGTCGTAAACCAAGTAAGAGTGTTATTACAGGAGCTAATAAGCAAAAGAGCTTCTATGAGGATCTGGTTCAGATAGGAACCAGGGACGATACGGGAGTTGATTCAGCGGATGCTGAAACAGCAAAAGAATGTCTGCGTGAATACATGGAAGGATTTCAGGAAAGGAATCCGAACCTTCATGTATTTAATGCAGTGATGCATCTTGATGAAGCTACACCGCATCTTCACATTGACTATATCCCTGTCGGACATTTCAGCAGAGGGCTTGATACCAGAAATGCTATGGCAAAGGCTCTCGAAGAAATGGGACATGGTACAGGAGCAAATGCTATCAATCGCTGGCGGCTTAGTGAGTGGGATGTACTTCATGACATCTGCACTGCTCATGGTATCGAGATATCAGCACCGAAGAAGTCAAGAGGCTACAGCTATACTGTTCAGGAATACGGTGAGCATCAGGACAGGATCAATACTCTGAATGCTGAGATAGAGAAGCTGACAGCTGAATGTGACGAGACAGCAGCTGAGTTTGAAAAACTTGCAAAGAAGAAAGTAAGTATCGGTGAGATCGAGAATATCGAAGCCAGAGAATCTGTATTCGGAAAGAAAGTTACGCTCTCCAAGGCAGACTATGACAGGCTCAATGATACAGCCAAGAAATATGTTGCTATGGAGAAGAACATCAGTAAGCTCAGAAATGAGCGTGATACTGCCGTTCAGGAACTTGAAACCATGAAACAGCAGTTTGATGCACTTTCATCGGAATATTCAGATTATAGAAGGGACAGAGAAAGCATCAGAACAAAAATCAAGAGTCTGGGTCGTGAAGAACAGCTCACTAATGAACTGAAAAAGTCAAGGGATTTCATAACTGCCCGTGGTCTATCAGACGATTTTGAGCGCTTTAGATTGGAAAAAACAAAAAGAATTGAATTAGAATAAAAAGCAATGGCATATTCCTGAAATGTTGTTTAAGTTACTTGACATTTAGCTGATTGTGCACTATGATTATAGCTACAGGAGTATGCCATAATCTACGATATCAAAGGAGAATATCATATGGCTACTATTACAAAGCGAGGAGATACTTTCAGAATCAAGGTATCCCTCGGATATGATACAGAACACAAGCAGATCGTTAAATCGACCACCTTCAAGCCGCCGCAGGGTGTTACACCCAAGAAAGCGGAGAAGCTCGCACAGCAGTTCGCCTATGACTTTGAGAACAAGTGCAAGGACTACACGGAACTGAATGAGAATATGCGTTTCTCGGAGCTTGC
>NZ_JAGCFH010000269.1 GCF_017650195.1 Ruminococcus sp.
CAGAATTCGGCATAAAGGATAATAACCTTATCGGTGGAGACAACGACGATAGCCTCCATGCCGGTGAAGGAAACGATACTCTCACAGGCGGCGCAGGAAATGATCTTCTGTCAGGCGGTACTGGAAATGACAAATACATATTCAACCTTGGCGACGGTCAGGATATCATAGACGAAGAAAGCAGCGACTCACCGGCTGACGCTGTTGTATTCGGAGAGGGAATAGCTCCGAGCGACATCAGGATATCCAAGGATAAAGAGGATATGATACTTAACGTAGGTCATAACGGTGACAGCATAAGGATAGTAAAACAGTACAACAGAGAAGAGTCAATAGTTGAATACTTCATGTTTGCTGACGGAACAGTTCTTACAGCGCAGGAGCTTTTCGATACTCCTCTTGATATTACAGGAGACGGCGAAGTAAATGATTTCCCGTCAACCTTCGGTACAAAGAATAACAATCTTATCGGAGGAGACAGTGATGACACCCTCTATGCCGGAGAAGGAGATGATACGCTGGCAGGCAGAACAGGTAATGATTTCCTGTCAGGCGGTACTGGAAATGACAAATACATATTCAACCTTGGCGACGGTCAGGATACTATCGACGAAGATATGAGCGACTCACCGGCTGACGCTATTGTATTCGGCGAGGGCATAGCTCCGAGCGACATCAGGATATCCAAGGATAAAGGGGATATGATACTAAATGTAGGTCCTGTTGGTGACAGCATAAGGATAGTAAACCAGTATGACAGAAAAGATTCAATAGTAGAGTACTTCATGTTTGCTGACGGAACAGTTCTTACATATGCTGATCTTACAGGATACATCGAGAATGATGAAAAAGCTCCCGAGCAGAAAGGCGCGGAGTATCTTACCGACCTTTACGAGGACTTTATATCAGACAGCTGGTATACAGAGAATGATACAGTTCTTGCAGATGTAACAGATAGCGTAAGCTTAGGCGGCGAAAGCGAAGACATTGCAGATATGACAGATATACAGGCAATGGTGCTTGCAGAGAATATGTCGGCATTCAGTAACGACAGCAAGATATACGACGGTATAAATATCGGCGATATCACAGCAGATACTTCGGCATTGGATCAGTTCCTTGCTGACGCATCTTTGAAGTAAGTTCAATGCGTAATAAGATCGTGCAGCAGTGAAAACTGCTGCACCTTTTTTCGGTTTGCCCGACATGGGCACAATCTAACGGGTGAAAGTCTCGAACACGCCCAAATAGTGGGAAGTGTATAGCCGAACAGCAAAGGTGTCCGCCGTGAGGCGGAATCTGAAGGAAGCTGTAAGCAAACCTCTGGGCTGAACAAATCAATACTATAGTCAGAGGATGGCTTAATTATTTCATGAGTTATTGTAAGTCAGCAGTCAAATGCACTATGCAATGCCTGAATGAAAGACTTTGTCGATGGGTCAGGCACAAATTCAAAAGGTTCAGAGGGCATAAAATCAAAGCCAAAACATGGCTTCAAGAGTTAGCAAAAAGAGAGCTCAACATGTTTGCACATTGGGCTCTCGGCTTGGAAACCATAATGGGAATATGAAGAGCTGTGTGAAGTGAGAGCTTCACGCACGGTTCTGTGAGAGCCTTGCGGTGAAAATCCACTGGGTTACTCGACTGAGAGATCGGCGGCGTCATCGCCGCCTCCTACTCGATTAAAACGGAGGGTGGAATATGACAAAAAAACAAGATAGCGGACTGTCCTGTTTTATGATAGTGATGAAGTTCCACGGTATACCAATAACAAAGGAACAGGCAGAAAACCTTTCGGTGCTCGATCCCGGGCAGAAGACGGGAGAGATAGAGATAATACAGTCTGCAAAGGCGCTGAAAATGAATGCAAAGCTTTGCAGACTGAAAATAGAAAAGCTTAAGGATGTTAATTTGCCTATCATTGCAAAGGGCTATAACGGTGAATTTTTCATAATCGCAAAGTCTCAGGGTGATAAATTCATGATACTCTTTGCGGATAAGACAAAGCCGGAGGTAAGAACAAGGATAGACCTGCAAAGGATATGGGATGGAACAGCCGTTATAATCAATAAAAAGGGTATTATCGACAGAGAGGCTGCTTTCAGCTTCAAGTGGTTCATACCAACCATACTTAAATTCAAGAAAGAGTTCATACAGGTACTGATGGCGGTATTCACTGTGCAGATACTTGGTATACTCACTCCTGTGATGACACAGGTTGTAGTCGATAAGGTACTCGTACACAGGAGTATGTCAACTCTGAATGTTCTTACTATAGGCATAGCCATAGTTTATATATATGAGCTTGTCCTCGGACTTGCAAAGAACTATGTTTTTACTCACACGACCAATCGCATAGACGTAATGCTAAGCTATAAGCTGTTCAGACATCTTTTTGCTCTGCCACTTAAATATTTTGAGTCTCGCAGAGTCGGTGAGACTGTCGCAAGAGTGAGGGAGCTTGACAGCATTAGGAGCTTCCTTACTGGAACCCCTCTTTCGTCCATGATAGACCTTGTGTTCATTATCGTATACATAGTGGTTCTGTTCATGTACAGCAGAATGCTGACGGTAATTGTCCTCTTTTCGGTACCTGTCTATGCCATACTTTCAGCGATAGTAACGCCTCTCTTCAAGAAGAGACTTGACGAAAAGTTCGAGACAGGCGCCAATACTCAGTCCTTCCTTGTGGAATCAATAACGGGAGTACAGACGGTAAAATCCTATGCTCTTGAGCCAAAATTCGAGAAAAAGTGGGGGGAATTACAGGCGGACTACGTAAAAGCAAGCTATAGAACATCGATGGTATCTGCAACCGCCGGCACAACAGGTCAGTTCATACAGAAGGTATTCGACCTGCTGATACTTTTCTTTGGAGCAAAGGCTGTCATGGACGGAAATTTCACAGTGGGACAGCTCGTTGCCTTTCGTATGCTGTCTGGAAGAGTAAGCGGACCTGTGCTCAGGCTCGTGCAGCTTTGGCAAGAATACCAGCAGGCCTCGCTTTCAGTGAAGCGTATAGGAGATATATTCAACACAGCTCCAGAGCCTGTTCTAAATACGAATATAACCTCTCTTCCGAAACTTGAAGGAAGGATAGCTTTCGACAATGTGCATTTTCGTTACGATCCGCAGGGAGCTGAGGTCATCAGGGGCATGAGCTTTGAGATAGAGCCCGGCTCGGTAGTGGGAGTAGTAGGACGCAGCGGCTCGGGAAAGAGTACTATATCCAAGCTAATACAGAGACTGTATATACCGGAGGAGGGAAAGATATCCGTAGACGGTATGGATATATCCCTTGTTAACCCGTCAATGCTGAGAAAGCAGATAGGTGTGGTGTTACAGGAGAACTTCATGTTCAATGGCACTGTTGCGGATAATATATCTATACACTGTCCGACAGCGTCAATGGAGCAGATAATAAAGTGTGCAAAAATCGCAGGAGCCCACGACTTTATACTCGAGCTACCCAACGGCTATGATACAGTCATCGGCGAAAAGGGCATGGGACTATCCGGCGGTCAGAAGCAGAGAATAGCTATCGCAAGAGCTATTCTAAATGATCCGAGGATACTTATATTTGACGAGGCAACGTCTGCCCTTGATTATGAGTCGGAAAGCATAATACAGAGCAACCTCAAGGAGATATGCTGCAACAGAACGGTCATCATTATCGCTCACAGACTATCGACGCTCAAGGACGCACAGAAGATAATGGCGATAGACAAGGGACAGCTTGTGGAGTACGACACCCATGAGAAGCTCATGGAGCAGAACGGGCTTTACGCTTATCTCTACGATCAGCAGCAAAGGGGTGAGGTAGATGGATAATAGGCGTACAGATTATGTCTTAAAGCACAGCAGCAAGCACGATAGTGATCTGCAATATGACTTCATGCCTTCTATGCTGGAGATAATAGAAAGACCTGCGCACAAGGCAGGGACCGTGATAATATTGGGAGTATTTTCGCTTCTCATAGTGGCTGTAGTATGGGCTTGCCTTTCAAAAACAGATATAGTCGTTACCTCCAGTGGAACTATACAGCCGGTGGGAAATATCTGCTCCCTCAGCTCATACTCGGGAGGTGCGGTGAAGTCGATAAACGTTGAGGAAGGGGCTTATGTCAATTACGGCGATGTGCTCATAGAGCTCGATACCCAGAGCCTTGATATCGATGCTGAAAGTCTGAATAGTCAAAAAAGCGTTCTTGATGCACAGAAGAAGGTATATACCATGATAAGGAACGGCGAGGATATATCTGATATAGATATGGAGCAGTACGCAGGAAATATCCACCCGTATATACTGACCATAATAGACATCGACAAGGCATATCAGAACGATATCAGCATACTTGAAAGCACAAGGGAAAACGCAAAGCTGAATATTGAATACGCGAATATCAGGCTTGAAGAATATGAACGTGATCCCAGCATATCTCAGGCGGAGTACGAAGCGCAGAAGC
>NZ_JAGCFH010000270.1 GCF_017650195.1 Ruminococcus sp.
TAAGCTGTATAACGCAATGTGGTACATATCCTTGTAGACATAAGAGTAAAGTCTCGCAAAGGCTTCCGTACTGCCTTGCTGTGCGAGTTTAACGTCTTCGGTATTGTCTTTCATAATGGGTCCCTCCTTTGAATCTATTTTAAGAAGCTTTGCACATCTTCGGTGCAAGTTCATTCATTAAGTGTCGGAAAAAGTCTGAATTGTTGCATACAAGTTTGAAATTTGGCGATGTGAACAAAAACGCCTTTGCAGTTATGTGCATGTAGTACAAAGGTTCCCTTTCGATATACATAGAACTATAATGAGGCAAGTATCAGGCGGCTGATATTATGCAGCGCTTGACGTTGCTTCCCTTATAAGTTATAATAATATAAAAGACGTCGCATTGCAAGTTTTTTTATAAAATAACAGGTAAAGCTCAACGGGGCTGGATATGTGAATCTGTAGGTATTCCGGAAATTGTCAGTCGGAAAGCGAGTTGAAGTAAATGGACAAGCGTAGATTATTTTCTATCGTTCTTATCATGGTCTCGGCTATTACTTATGGAGCGGTCTGTATTAGTAATGCAGACCGGGCTGAATCTCCGGGAGTCCTGCTGCTGTTGACGGCAATGATGCTTCCGGTACTGCCTGTTATTATAATTACAGAAATAATACAGCTGTGCCGGGCTAATGATAAAGCCGAGCTGGCAGGACTTGTACTTGCGCTGATCGGAGCTTTTCTCATGTCGGCATTCTGGTTCTTTATGGTACTTGTTGGAGAAGATAAAAACAAGACCATGGCAATAGCGGTGATAGGTATAAATTGCATAGCTGTACTGTTGCTGTGGATCAAGATAAGGATCAGCAGATTATAACATACAATATTCGAATCAAGGAGATATTTATGAAATACAGATCAAAAACTGTTATAAGTGCAGCTTTTATCTTAACGCTGGGCATTAGTGGATCATTCCTCGCCTCATGTTCAGAGGGAGATAAGTCTTCATCAAAGCCCCAGCCAACTGAAACGGCAGAGACCGGGGCTAAGACAGAGCCCTTTGAGGCAGAGGGAATGCGTTTTTCTGCGGTAAGTGGATTTTATGATGAGGAATTCTATCTTGACATAACAGCTGACGACGGCTGCACCGTATACTATACTCTCGACGGAAGTGTACCTAGTGTTGAAAGTCAGAGGTTCACACAGCCTGTTCTTATCAGCGACAGGTCCGCTGAGAAAAACGTCCTCAGCGCTCACAAGGACATCGCCCAGCCTGCTAATTTTGTAAAGTACGATCTGCCGGATTCTCCCGTGGACAAGTCAACGGTGGTAAGAGCTATAGCTGTAGACGGAAGCGGCAGTCAGAGCAGAGTAGTGTCATGTACATATTTTGTGGGCTTCGGTGAGAAGGCTGACTATTACGATGACGTTAAGACAATCTCACTCATAACGGAGGAGAGCAGCCTTTTTGATTACGAAAAAGGGATATATACGATTGGAAAGGCCTACGATGACTGGCTTGATAGCGATGAATACGATCCCGAGACTCCGGATTGGTTCCTGCCTGCGAATTACACTCAGAAGGGCAGGGAATGGGAGAGAGAGGCTTTTGTGCAGTTCTTTGAAGGCGGTCAGCTCACATGCTCTCAGAATGTTGGTATACGTATTCACGGCGGTGCAAGCCGTTCCTACACGCAGAAAAGTCTGAATATTTATGCAAGAAAGGATTACGGCGCTCCTAAGCTTGTATATGATCTGTTTTCGGGAAATGTCGTGAGCCAGCACGGCAATGCGCCTGTCACGGAGTTCGATAGCTTTATGCTTCGAAACTGCGGAAACGATGCGATGTATACGCGCTTTCGAGACAAGCTTATACAGTCTCTTGTTTCCGACAGACAGTTCCTCACTCAGGGCATGGAGCCGTGTATACTCTTCATAAACGGCGAATACTGGGGCCATTATGAGATCACTGAGAAGCTTGACGCAGCGTTTGTCAAAGCCCATTACGGCGTTCCCAAAAAAGATGTCTGCATAATAAAAAAGGATCTTCTTGAGGAAGGTTCAGAGGAGGTATTTGCCGAATGGGAGGAACTCCGGAAATGGATAAATGAAACTGATTTTTCGGACGATGCAGCTTACAAAAAGCTCTGCGAATTTGTGGATATGCAGGGCTTTATGGACTATATAAGTACTGAGCTGTACATAGACAACTGCGACTGGGGCGCTCCAAATTCGGCGATGTGGAGAGTACAGACCATTGATAAGAGCAATCCTTACGCCGACGGAAAATGGCGCTTTATACTGTTCGATACAGAGTACAGCACGGGCATCTACCATGAAGCGCTTGCTGATAACGACAGTCTTTCAAATTTAATGGAAGAAGACTGCTTTATTACTGACCTGTTTAAAGCTGCAATGAAAAATGAAGGCTTCAAGCAGAGCTTTATGGACACTTTTGAGGATATCTCAAATAATAATTTCAACGATGAACGTGTGGAGAATGAGATAGACCGCATTTCAGAAACGTATCATGATATGGTAACGGATACCTATGACCGTTTCTGGCGCATTTCTTTTGGAGGCTCTGCGGGAGAATACAGCTATGACGAAGCGGTCGGTGAACTCCGCAGTTTCTTCTCCGAACGCAGGAAATACATCACTGACTATGTTCAGAAGTATTCGAAAGAATAATGACAAGCAGAGAGCTTTGCTTTGGCAGGGCTCTTTTCTTTTTGAAGAACCTTATTTTCAGGTGAGCCATTTTTCATTTTATATTGCCTAAATAGTATAGAGACAAAATCATTGTTCTTGATGGATAACGTTGAACGTGGATACTACTGTTTCCTTGAAGGTGATAAAAATACTATAATGGATATAATAAACGATCATAGAGAATGCAGCTGAAAATGCATGACGACAGCTTTGGCGATGCAGTGGACGTTTCTGCAGTACTTGCAGAATATGCAAGCTTGTCCTCTGAGTGGTTTTAAAACGCATTACATACCTGAACATAAAACGAACTCTACTGGTAAAACATGTAGCTCTTTAAGAGTTAAATTAATCTTCCTATGTTGATATGCGAATGTAAAATAATTTTGTATATAAAATAATAAATTTTATTTAAGGTTTTTGAGAAGAGTGTATAAAAATTCGCAATATTATACTTGATTTTTATTCATGAATAAGATATAATTTGTGTAATATAATATGTATCTGTATGGATACACGGGAGGGCTTAACATGAAAAAACACACAAAGGGCTTTTTATCCGCTGTTATTTCTGCGGCGTTGTGTACGGCAAGCATTCCGGTGCAGACAGTCAATGCTGATATAGTTATCGACCATGATTGCAGCGGTATCGACAAGAGCTATTACTATGAAATAGCAAATAATGATAAGGACAGTCAGCCGAATTTCCTGATACAACCGGGCGGCTGCTTCCGCTGTGAATGGGATAATGAAGAGGGCTTCAGGACTGGAAGAGGTCTTAAGTTCGCTTCTCCTGTCAGCTACAAAGAGCTGGGGAATATCACATACAAGTACTGGAAAAGGATAGATACGGAAGGCTACACTGACAGCAAAAACGGTTATGTGAGACTGGGCGTCAGACTTCATAACTCAAAGGGCGACGTGATCGACATACTTGAAGTGGAAGATTCGGCAGACGGCAGGAGCATTGTTGAAAAGGATGAAAATTACAAGGAGATAGGAAAGCTTTGCTCTCAGGAAGTATTCCATGATACTCTCTTTGGCCTTATCGACGTTAAGGGAGATGCCTATGCTGTTGACTATACTCTGTACTCCTGTGAGAACGGTGATGGGAAGGGCAAGACCTTCGTATTCCGGAGAGATGTTCCTATGACTATCAATAACGATATTGAGGACGACAGAAGGATAAATATAACCGACAAGCTTAACGCACTAGCTGCGACAGGATATGATGTGGGAGATATAACTGATATCGGACTGTTCCTTGAGAGCGCCGGCTCAAAGGGAAGCGCTTATGTCTATACTGTTGATGTATCCATAGAGAATATGCCGGAGCTTGCTCCCGACGAGTACGAGGATGAAGAGGCTGCTGTAACACTAAAAGATATAGATTACGGCGTCCGCACAGGTTATTATTACCACATTGAAGGCAGGGGCGAAAAAGATCAAATGGTGCTGATAGCTCCGTCGCAATTCAGTGCTGAATGGGACGCAAGAGATAACAGTTATAATAACGATCCTATATTTGAGCGTGGAAAGCAGTACGAACCGGGACAGTCCTATAAAGCTATATCGGGCTCGTCTATAGAGTACACTATGGATTTTGAAGCCAGCGGTTCTTTCGCTGTCAGTGCTGCGGCAAAGCTTGGCGTTATCGAAATGCCGGAATATTACGTGTACACTGACCTTTATATAGTAGACGCCTGCAGCAAGGGCTGGGTACCATCTAAAAATGCACAGAATTTAGGCAAGCTCACCGTAGACGGTGTGGATTATGATGTTTATGACGGTTCGCAGAGCTGGATGGGTACCGGCAAGTCTCAGCTCAAACAAAGATATTACTTCATAAGCAGAGACGCAGCGGAAAACGGTATGAAGGGAACAGTTACGGCTAAGCATGACATCGCTCCCTTTATGGAATATGTACACAATCTTGGTATCGTACTTGGCTGCGCCGACGTTCTTGTCGCTCAGGTAAACGGTTCTGTTTCAGTGGGAAGTGCGGAGTTAGTGAAGCTCGATGTGGAACTGCCGGAATTCATTGCCGATGAAGGCGAGTACGAAAGAATGACAAGAAAGATTGACCTTAATGACTGGCATAATTCTGTATATCTGAAAGGCCTGCACTATGGTGTAAACGGCACCGCTATGACGATGTATGGATATGCAGATGAAAAAATAAACTACGAATGGGGAGAGTATCAGCCGGGAGTATTCGCATCGAATAATGCCGAGTTCGCCCGCAGTTTCAACATCGGATTATGTGAAATCCAGAGAGAGAACTATGAGTATGGCTGTGAAAGCAATGAGAGCCTGCTGTTCGATTACAATATTGATATCGGTGATATCTCTTCCGATAAGGAGGGCTCCGAATGGGCGCTCGGTGGATTTATCAACTGTATAAATGAAGAGTATTTACATTCTATGGGGGAAGCTGACTGTTATTTTGGCTGTTATATCCTGATCGCTGATAAATGGGAGGGAGAGCTCACATCTGAATTGGTGTATGGTTCGTTCCGTGATCCCGAGAAGCTTGGCGTTATTGAATCAGGTGGCGTAAAGTATGATGTTATTGCTTATATACCTGAGGTCAGGAAGGATAATTTACCATTCGTGATCGTTAAGCGTCAGAAACAGCTTGAGGCAGTTGAAGCTGATGACGTATCTGATGGCTGCATACGCTATGAAGGCTCATTTGATGCAGCGGACATAGCCAGAAAGGTAAGCGGTCTTGGCATAGATACTTACGACATACAAGACGTTTATTTCACACTCAAAATTTTTAAGAACACCGGATCTGCGGTTGTCAATTCAGTAAGCGCAAAGAGAACTGAAAATGATATTGCCGTTTATACTGCTGACGATATCAGGAACTTCAAATCTTTCCTCCTCGGAGAAAAGATTGAAATACCGACAGGTGCAGATTATGACGTCAACGGTGACGGAATATGGGATATTCACGATCTGTGCGTGATGAGAAGCAGAATCGCTCCTACCGAACTAAATTAAAACTAAAAAGGCTTTTCGCAGATATTCTTGCGGAAAGCCTTTTATTTCAATA
>NZ_JAGCFH010000028.1 GCF_017650195.1 Ruminococcus sp.
AGATAATGCGTCATGACCGCTATATATGCAAGACAGTCGGTTGACCGAGCTGACAGCATATCTATCGAGCAGCAGACAGAGCTATGCCGCTATGAAGCTCGCGGAGAGCCGTGCAGGGTGTATGCAGACAGAGGCTACAGTGGAAAGAATACGAATCGTCCGCAGTTTGTGCAGATGATGAATGACGTCCGGAGCGGAGTGATAGACACTGTGATAGTTTACAGGCTTGATCGTATAAGCCGTTCAATACTTGATTTTTCAAATATGATGTCGGTATTTGGAGAGCTTGGCGTCAAATTTGTGTCTGCAACGGAAAAATTCGATACATCTTCCCCTATAGGCAACGCAATGCTAAATATTTGTATAGTTTTTGCACAGCTTGAAAGAGAAACAATACAGAAGCGTGTTGCCGACGCATATTATTCCCGAAGCAGAAAGGGCTTCTTTATGGGAGGTCCCGTGCCATACGGATATAGGCGAGTTCCGGCATTGATAGGAGAAGTACATACCTCGGCTTATGAGACAGTTGAGGAGGAAGCGAAAACTGTCCGCATGATATATGAGATGTATTCACAGTACGAGGTCTCTTATGGCGATATCGTCAGAAAGCTTGATGAGCTAGGCATACAGAGACGGGGCAGTTTCTGGGAGCGTTCAAGGATAAGAGAGCTCATACTCAATCCGCTGTATGTAAAGGCTGATAATACCGTTCTGGACCTTTTTAAGGCAGAGGGAGCGGAAGTGGTGGAAAACGAGGGTGGTTTTAATGGCAGAAGCGGCTGCTACTGTTACAGAACAGGAGTTGACAGAAAAAGTAAAGGGACATCGTTTTCCGGGTGTCTTATAGTACCTGCACCGGGTACGGGTATAGTGGAACCAGAAATGTGGCTTAGATGCCGTGAAAAATGCATTTCCTGCAAAAATGCTTCACCGGTCAGAAAGGCGAAAAATTCATGGCTCTGCGGAAAGATAAAATGCATTCACTGCAACAGTGCTCTTGTTGTGAAACGCGGCAGCAGCGGCAAAAGATACTTGATGTGTAATGAAAGGCTGAGAAAAGGGAAGTGCAAGGCTGAGACTCTTTATGCAGATAATGTTGAGAGAGCTGTTCATTATGCAATGGAAAGAAAAGCGGCTGGAGTCTTTTCAGAGCTTGTAGGAATTATGGATAAGATCAGTTTTGACGAAAAAAGAAGGCTGACAGATACGCTTGCAGAAACGATATATGCCTGTAAAGGGCGTATAGTCATAAAGTGGAGAGCATGAAGTTTTTTTATTGATCAGTGTTTCATAATGGTCGCAATGGCGAAGCACTCCGCATTGCACAGGATAAGCTTGATGAAAAGAATTTCTATGCCTGCAATCCTTCTTTTGACAAAAACTGCGGCATGAAAAAGTAAGTTTTGCGGCTCCCAAAGCGGAGCCGCTTTTATGCCTTTTGTATTAGTACTTATTTGATTTACGTAACGTATAATCATATTTTTTTAACCCCGTCAAAACCTATAATCAGAAGTCGGACAAACTGTGTGAATCTACGAAATTTCGTTCATAATTTCTTGTTGATCTTGACATACAGAGAGTAATATGCTATACTATAACCATAGAAGGAAAGAGCAAATAAGATGAACTGAATAAATATGACATGGACTCGAAGGGGGTTGGATAAGCAGCCGACACGTTAAGTGTCGGCTGCTATTAATTGTGGGAGCTGAAAGCTCCCATTTTTTATTTTACCAGAAGAAAAATACGGCATTAAACGAGCATATTCAGCAGCCTTTACTGGTGAATAGTACGGGTATGGGACGAAAAAGATGGTTATAGTATCTTTTATTATACATAAGGTCGTGAAATAGGTCTTTTCACAGTGCTGCATAGCTGTTATACTTTTCATAAAGGAGGCTGGTACAATGACAGAAATACTTTTATCGGACGAAGCGTCTATATGTGGAGCTGAAATGGAAGGACTTATGTATTCTGTATATGAGGGAGAGGCGGTGGTAACAGGTTATACCGGTGAGCCGGAATATATTGATATCCCTGATTTTTTCGGCTGTTACCCCGTTACTGAGCTCCGCGACAACGCATTCTATATGTGTGAGACACTGAGAGGGATAATATTACCTGATACTATTACAAGGATAGGACATCATTGCTTCTATGCCTGTGATATGCTTGAAGCAGTAAGACTTCCGGAGGGACTGGAAGAAATAGGAGAGGGTTGCTTCTGCGGGTGTACAGGGCTTAAGAATATCCCACTCCCTGCGTCTCTTGATGTGCTTCCAGCTTCCTGTTTCCGCGCCTGTGAAAGCCTTGTCTGTATAGAGCTTCCGCAGGGGCTTAAAGGTATAGGCGAACTGTGCTTTTCAGGCTGTGAGAGCCTTGAAAGTGTAAGCACCGGCAGGGAGCTCGGCAGCATAGGCGGCGGAGCTTTTTATATGTGTCCAGAGCTGGAACGAATCTTCATACCGCCTTCCTGTACAGATATAGGTGCTAAGGCACTGGGATATGGTTGCACAGGAAATGAACTCGTAATAAATGAACATATGGTTTTATTCGGCGAGGCAGGCTCGGTAGCGGAGAAGTATGCCACAGTGAACGGGCTTAGATTTTCATCCGATCTGAAAGGGTATGATTCGGCTTCGAATGTGCAGCTGAAGCTAGAGAAAGGCAGAAATATTCATATCTCTGCACTTGCCGGAACAGCAATATTTGCGGCTCTCATACTTGCACTTATTCGCTGTCTGTTTTTACAGAATCAAGGATAAATGCTTAAATTATTGAGCAAAAAAATTCTTTCCTGACCGTTTATTGCGCTCACAGAAAAAAATCATCAATTTGAGGAATGTTTTATGAAAACTCTTGCATTTTCAGAGAAAATGTGATATGATATTTTTGTAGGTTTGCGTTAAGCATGATAATTAAAGGTAGGCACTTAAATTATCATGTAAATATAATTTAATATTATACGATCTGGAGGGATCATTTTGAAGAAAGAGATATTGAAGCGGTATGTCGGCACTGTGGCAGCTGCTTTCATCGCAGCTTCAGCGATAAGCTTTCTCTCTGCTCCGGAAGTTCACGAAAAGGCTGCGGCGGCTGATACCATCCTGAAGTATGAGTTCGAGGACGGCGAGACCAGTGGTGGTAAAATCCATGCAAACGGAGCTTCTGATGTGAAAATGGGAGATTTTCCAGAGGATACCGATCTCAGTGGCTTCTCGGGCAAGGGCTTCGCTTATCTTGACCAGAAGGGTACTACTCTTACCATTGAAGCCAATGTTCCCGAAGATGGGCTCTATGAGATGACGATATGCTACTGTGAGCCCAGTGATCCGCGCAAAAAGGTGCAGTATCTGAATGTCAACGGAGTTAATCAGGGTGAACTCACCTGTCCGTATACCAACAAGTTTGCCGAGACCTCCGGTGGTGTCGTTAATCTGAAAAAGGGAAAGAACACAATTGAGATCAAGGCGTACTGGGGCTATACCTTCTTTGACTATCTTACGTTAAAGCCTGCCTCGGAAAAACTTACCGAGCTGTCGCCCACAAGGAAGCTTTCAAATCCAAATGCTTCCGATACAGCCAAAAGGCTGTACAGCTACCTCTGCGATGTTTACGGTAAGCATATCATCGCGGGTCAGCAGGAGTACTGCGGCGACCATAACTATAACCTCTGGAACAGCCCCGATGTTTTTATTAAGGACAATGAGGCTGAATTTGAATATATACAGGAAAAAACTGGAAAACAGCCTGCTATTCGTGGTATTGACTTCCTCGCATATAACACCTCTTCGGACTGGCGTGACCATGCTCCCGAGCGTGTTATCGAATGGGTGAACAAGTACCACGGTA
The DNA here is from genome assembly GCF_017650195.1 of Ruminococcus sp. Classification (GTDB taxonomy): domain Bacteria; phylum Bacillota; class Clostridia; order Oscillospirales; family Ruminococcaceae; genus Ruminococcus. The sequence continues at coordinate 3,853 of NZ_JAGCFH010000028.1, forward strand.
TTGCTACCGTCTCGTGGCACTGGAACGTGCCATGCGAGGAGGGGAGCGAGGATGTTGCCTTTTATGTTGAGTCGGCAAATCCCAAATATACGACCTTTAGTATTTCAAATGCTCTTAAAGAGGGCACATGGGAGAATAAGGTGATAATGGCTGATATCGAGCTCATTGCAGGAGAGCTGCAAAAGCTTAAGGAGGCTGACGTGCCCGTGCTGTGGAGACCTCTCCATGAAGCAGAGGGTGCATGGTTCTGGTGGGGAGCAGAAGGCGCAGAGCCCTGCAAGAAGCTCTACCGCTTACTTTATGACAAACTCACAAATGAATACGGCTTGGATAATCTGATATGGATATGGACGAGTTCCACATCTCCCGAGGCTGCCGACTGGTATCCCGGCGATGATGTGGTGGATATTATAGGTTGCGATAAGTACAACTGTGCTGACGGCCTTCCCAATCTCAGCTCCATAGCATCCACCTTTTACAGTCTAGTGCAGAGCACAGACGGGCAGAAAATGGTGACCATGTCTGAAAACGATTCCATACCGTCACTTGAAAATCTTGTAAACGACAAGGCAGCATGGCTTTATTTCTGTCCGTGGTATATGAACTATCTTACAAGCGAGCAGAATAATCCTGTGGATAATCTTATTGAGATATATAACAGCGACTACTGTATTACTCTTGATGAGCTGCCAGACCTGAAAAGCTATCCCATTGAGGGGGGCGGAGATACATCTGTGACTGTAACGACTGTAACCTCAAAGCCAATCACAACGGCTTCAATCTCCGCAGCTTCAACCACTTCGGCAAAAACTGCTGAAACAACGACCACCACCGTTTCACAGACTGCGGATACGATTTCCACAGACTACAGAAAGGGCGACGCTAACTGCGACGGCAATGTGGATATGGCTGATGCCGTACTGATAATGCAGTCGTTGGCAAATCCCGACAAATACGGCGTGAATGGCACTGACGCGCACCATATCACATCGCAGGGACAGTCGAACGGGGACGTTGACTCAGGCAGTAAAGGTCTTACTTCAAACGACGCTTTGGAGATACAGAGATATCTCCTAGGTCTTGTAAAGTGGGACGATATAATTGCTAAATGATTCACATTATTTTAAAGGGAGGAAAACATGATGAATCACAAAAAACTGATCGCAGCGGTAACGAGCATTGTTACTGCGGCAACATCATTCTGCTTCACTGTTTCGCCTACACTGGCAGCAGATGAAGAAGCAGAGCAGGAGTTCTGTGCACCTATCAGCGAGATAGTTCAGGATTCTGGTCTGGATATCGACTATGCCCGCGCACTTCAGTACTCACTCTATTTCTATGACGCTAATATGTGCGGCGATACTGTTGACGAGGACAGCCGTCTTTCATGGCGTGGAAACTGCCATACCTATGACGCTCATGTTCCTATGATAACATGGGACAAGCAGACAAACAAGACTAGTAAGGGAGGTACTAACCTTTCTGAGTCATTCATGACAAAATACAAGGACGTCCTCGATCCTGACGGCGATGGTACTATCGACGTTGCAGGTGGCTTCCACGACGCAGGTGACCATGTTGAGTTCGGTATGCCTGAAAACTATTCGGCTGCTACCCTCGGCTGGGATTACTATGAGTTCCGCGACGTATTCAAGAAGCTCGGACAGGACGATCACATGGAGACTATTCTTCGTCACTTCAATGATTATCTTATGAAGTGTACATTTCGCGATAAGGACGGTACAGTTATCGCTCACTGCTATCAGGTAGGTGACGGTAACATTGACCACGCTATATGGAACAGCCCTGAGGTAGATACTATGCCACGTCCGGCATTCTTCCTTACAGCTGAAAAGCCTCAGACAGACTATGTTGTTTCTGCCTGTGCTTCACTGGCTATCAACTATCTGAACTTCAAGGATACAGACGCTGAGTATGCAGAGAAGTCTCTCGACTACGCAAAGGCTCTTTGGAACTTCGCTAACGATAACGAAAAGGAGCTCTCAGATAACGCAGACGGTCCAGGAGCATTCTACGGCTCTACAAAGTGGGAGGATGATTATTGCTGGGCTGCTGCATGGATGTATCTTGCAACAGGTGATGACAGCGTATTCGACTATGCTGTTGAAATATTCGATTACTATGCTCCTTCCGGCTGGTGCTACTGCTGGAACGATATGTGGAGCGGTGCAGGCGTAATGTGGGCTGCTATCAATCAGCAGAACCCTGAACTCGACCTCGTTCAGAGAATTAGAGACGCACAGGGTAAGAACCAGTACGTATTCGACGATTTCTGGGACGATGACTGTGTAGGCAAATGCCTTAAGACATGGAAGCAGCTGGAGACAAAAGGTGGCTTTGCATACCTCAATCAGTGGGGAAGCTGCCGTTACAATACAGCTATGCAGATGATATGCCTCGTTTACGACAAGTACAAGAACAACGGTCAGCCTAGCGAATGGAGCGAGTGGGCTAAGAAGCAGATGGACTATGTACTCGGTCAAAACGATGTAACATACAAGGAAAACTCAAAGCAGACAGTTCTTGCCGGTAGAAACGGCACACACGGTCCGAGAGCATTCATCGTAGGCTATAATGATACAGCCGTAAAGAATCCTCACCACCGTGCAGCTTCGGGACTTCTCATGGCTGAGGATCCCCGTGAGCAGAAGCATATCCTCTGGGGCGCTCTTGCAGGCGGTCCAGACGGAAGCGACGGCCACAGCGACAGTACAAACGACTGGGTAGAGAATGAGGTAACTATCGATTATAACGCTTGTCTCCCCGGCGCAGCTGCTGGTCTTTATGCACTTTATGGTACACCTGAAATGGCTGTAACTCCTAACTTCCCGCCTCAGGATGAGAAGAGAGTTTACGGCAGCGGAAGCGGCGACGGCGGCGGAAGCGGCTACTGGGTAGAGGCTGTCGGCGTAGACAAGCCCAACCTCAACGGTGACGGTTCAGGTACTACACAGGTATCATTCAAGGTTCTCTCAGGCGAGAGCAATCCTTCCAAGAAGATTTCTGTTCGTTATTTCTTCAATATCGAGGAAATGGCAAAGGGCATCGACGGCCTCGGAGAGGTACGCGAGCTTTATGATCAGTCAAGTACAGAGGACGGTGAGGTAGGCGCTGACGGCGTGCTCACAGGACCTTTCAAGTATGACAAGGTAGCAAATACCTACTATGTGGAGATCACATGGGACGGCTATGTTATAGCAAACTCAGGAAAGAAATATCAGTTCGACCTCGGTATGTACTACGGTGATATATGGGATCCTAGCAACGACTGGAGTTATCAGGATCTTAAGATTGGTAAGAGCGAGGACTTCTTTGCTGTTGACGATCCGCCGGAGAAGCGTACAGATTATATCTGTATCTACGATGACGGCGTACTCGTAGGCGGTATCGAGCCTGACGGAACAACAGCTGAGGAGAAGCCGAAGGAGACTACCACAACAAAGCCAAAGACTGTAACTACTACTACAACTACATCAAAGACAACAACAACTACTACAAGCAATACCACCACAACAACCACCACAACAACAGCTACAACAACATCATCATCCACAACTTCAAGCGTGACACCAGCTGTTAATGGCGATTCAACTCAGACTAAAGTAAGTCTTGCAGGTGACGTAAACTGTGACGGCACTGTAGATATGGCAGATGCTGTTCTTATCATGCAGTCTCTTGCTAACCCAAATAAGTACGGCATTGGCGGTACTTCCGACAAGTGCCTGACAGAACAGGGTGCAGCAAACGGCGATGTTGATACATCTGTAGCCGGACTTACATCAAATGACGCACTTAAGATACAGGAGTTCCTTCTCGGAAAGGTGAAGGCTCTTTAATCCAAAGCGAAAAGCTGCACGGAAAAACGTGCAGCTTTTTTTCTGATTTCACATAACTTTCATTTCTCTCACAAATTACCTGTTGTTTTTGAAAAGCGAATGTGTTATAATTTTATCATACCTGATACAGGAGATGAAGTTCAATGAATGAAGAAAAAAATCCGCTTAAGCAGTATGCGATATACTTAATCATTTGTCTGCTTCTGCTCATGATATTTAATTCCGTAGTAATGCCTGCAATGAACAGGGCTGCAATAAAGGACGCTGATTATAGCTTTTTCCTTGACCAGCTCGACGAAGGAAATGTCGGAAAGGTGCAGATAGAGGAGACGGAGATAAAGTTTACCATAAATGAGGAGGACGGCAAAGAACAGGCGTACAATACGGTACGAATCGACGATCCTGACCTTGTTTCACGACTACATGAGCAGAAGAATGTGGAGTTCACAGGCAGCATACAGGAGCAGAGTCCGCTAAGGGACTTCCTTTTCGGCTGGATACTCCCTATTTTGTTTATGGTAGTAGTATGGAACATTCTTTTTAAAAGCATTGGACAGCGTATGGGTGGTCTCGGAAATGCAATGTCCTTCGGAAAGAGCAATGCAAAGATATATGTCAAAGCTCAGACTGGCAAGACTTTTGACGACGTTGCCGGACAGGACGAGGCAAAGGAAGCTCTTGCGGAAATAGTTGATTTTTTGCACAATCCAGGTAAATATGCCGAGATAGGTGCTGACCTTCCTAAGGGCGCACTTCTTGTAGGACCTCCCGGTACAGGAAAGACACTGCTTGCACAGGCTGTGGCAGGTGAGGCGGATGTACCTTTCTTTTCAATCTCCGGCTCTGAGTTTGTAGAGATGTTCGTTGGTATGGGCGCAGCAAAGGTGCGTGACCTGTTCAGTCAGGCAACGGACAAGGCTCCATGTATAGTTTTCATAGACGAGATAGACACTATAGGCAAGAAGCGCGATGGACAGATAGGCGGAAACGACGAACGAGAGCAGACCCTGAACCAGCTACTCACGGAAATGGATGGTTTTGACGGCAAAAAGGGCGTAGTCATACTTGCCGCAACTAACCGCCCTGAATCGTTGGATCCTGCGTTGCTTCGCCCCGGACGCTTTGACAGGAGAATACCTGTTGAGCTCCCTGACCTAACAGGACGTGAAGCCGTTCTTAAGGTACATGCCAAGAAGATAAAGCTGAGCGACGGCATAGACTTCAACGCCATTGCAAGAGCTACGGCGGGTGCTTCTGGAGCAGAGCTTGCGAATATAATCAACGAGGCGGCTTTGAGAGCTGTACGTAGAGGCAGGAGTTCTGTTGACCAATCCGACCTTGAAGAGAGCGTTGAAGTAGTAATTGCGGGCTATCAGCGTAAGAATGCGGTTATTTCTCAGAAGGAAAAAGAGATAATCGCATACCATGAGATAGGTCATGCCCTTGTAGCTGCAAAGCAGAAGTACTCAGCTCCGGTACATAAGATTACTATTATACCGAGAACCTCAGGTGCTCTCGGATATACCATGCAGGTGGACGAGGACGAGAAGTTCTTACTTTCAAAGGAAGAGGCTCTTTCAAAGATAGCAACTCTCACTGGAGGCAGATCGGCAGAGGAACTGGTTTTCAACACCTGTACTTCCGGCGCTTCCAACGATATAGAAAAGGCTACTCAGATAGCCCGTGCAATGGTTACACGGTATGGTATGAGCAGCAGCTTCGACATGGTAGCTCTTGAGACAGTTAACAACAAGTATCTCGGCGGCGATGCTTCGCTGGTGTGCTCTCCAGAAACAGCTGCGAAGGTTGACGAGGAAGTGAACAATATCGTCAAGAGCGCTCATGTAAAGGCATTGAAAATACTTTCAGAGAACAGCGAAAAGCTTCATGAACTTGCACGTTTCCTCCTTGACAGGGAGACTATCACTGGAGAGGAGTTCATGGCTATCCTCGGAAAAGAGAACGTGCCGGTTGTATAAAAATGAAAAAGCTGCCAATGATAGCCGTTGAGGTGATATTGTTGAAAAGAACTTCATTGGCTGTTATGGCGGTAGGACTTGTGCTTGCGGTACTTATTTCTAATATAGGTAGCTTTATCGGTGATGGACTAAAGCTCGATGAGCTCAGAGAAAGCGTGTTGCGACTTCATATACTAGCAAATTCAGACAGCGAGCAGGATCAGCGGCTTAAACTTATGGTTCGTGACGAGCTGCTGGAAAGCGGTATATTCAGCGGTGTATCTGGGCTTAAAGAGGCGGAAGAGGCTGTTGCTGAAAACTTAAGGGCAATAGAAAGCCAGGCGGAGAACGTTCTGCGCTTACATGGGTGTTCGGACAGAGTTGCTGCAGAACTTGTTGACGCTGATTTCGGCGAGCGCGTTTACGGTGATATAACTATGCCTGCCGGAAGATACCGTGCACTGCGCATCAAAATAGGCAAAGCAGAGGGGCATAACTGGTGGTGTGTTATGTATCCGCCGCTGTGTTTGCCGGCAGCCTGCGGAGACGATAACGTTGAAGAAAACAAAACGGTAGAGGAGCAGGATTTCGACCAAAAGGAGCTTGATATCCTCAGGCACCCTAAGAAATACAAGGTGAGATTTGCTGTATGGGATAAAATTAGGAGCTTTGTTAAGGGTGATACTGTGCAAAACGACAAAAATGATGAAGCTGCTTGACAATTATCGGAAATGAGTATATAATAATTTAGTAAACAAAGCAGAACTATGCGTTCTCACCGTCGGGCTATGCTGAAACGGTCAATATGTAATGAGCTATCAGGCTGTTTTTGCGCAGCTTTGGTATATTCAATGTGTATTGGTGAGTGCGGATAATTTCTGCACTCATTTTTGTTTTTAAATTATTTTGCTTGGAGGTGCTTGACTATTAGCAAACAGGAACTGCAGATCAACGAAGAGATAAGAGATAAGGAAGTACTCGTAATCGACGCTGACGGTAAAAAGCTTGGCGTTTTATCTGCCAAAGAGGCTCAGCAGATAGCCTTCGATCAGGATCTGGATCTCGTTAAGATCGCTCCGCAGGCAACACCACCCGTATGCCGTGTTATGGACTACGGAAAGTATTGCTTCGAGCAGGCTAAACGTGAAAAGGAAGCAAGAAAGAATCAGAAGGTCGTATCTATCAAGGAGATTAGAATGTTTTCCACAATAGATACTCATGACTTTGAAACGAAGGTAAATCAGGCTGTCAAATTTTTACAGGGCGGAGATAAGCTTAAGGTATCAGTTAGATTCCGTAAAAGAGCTATTGCACATCCGGAACTTGGAAGCGAACTGCTTGATCGCTTCAAGGAAGCAGTTTCTGAGGCAGGCACTGTGGATAAGCCGGCTAAAATGGAGGGACGTAGCATAGTTATGTTCGTTTCCCCTAAGGCCGCTAAGTAAGGAGGATCATATAATGGCAAAGGTAAAGGTTAAAACTCACTCGGGCGCTAAGAAGCGTTTTAAGATTACAGGAAGCGGTAAGGTAAAGTACCAGCACACCAATAAGAGACACAGACTTACTCAGAAGGACACAAAGCGCAAGAGAATCGCTCGTAACGCTGGTGTTGCTGACTGCACAAACGCACCTACTATCAAGAAGCTCGTTCCCTATATGTAATCAGAAGCGGAATACCATTCCGTATAGCATGAGCTAATTCCCGTAATTTTAATTTTGGAGGTAAAAGACTATGGCACGTATTAAAGGTGCAATGATGACTCGTAAGAGAAGAAACAAGACTTTAAAGCTTGCTAAGGGCTACTGGGGCTCTAAGAGCAAACACTTCAAGATGGCTAAGCAGGCTGTAATGAAGTCTGGCAACTATGCATACATCGGAAGAAAGCAGAAGAAGAGACAGTTCAGACAGCTCTGGATCACAAGAATCTCAGCAGCTGCTAAGCTCAACGGCATGAACTACTCAACATTCATGAACGGCTGCAAGAAGGCTGGTATCTCTCTCAACAGAAAGATGCTCTCCGAGATCGCTATCAACGATGCAGCAGGCTTCACAGCAATTGCTGACAAGGCAAAGGCTGCTCTTTAATTCATATAATAAACACGCTTCTTAATTAAGTTAAGAGCGTGTTTTTGTTAATCCTCGGATTCATAATGCGTAATTGACGGTACTACCTGCGATTACGCATTATGAATAAATACAGGCGGTGTTGTGCTATTGGAAAACATCATCACTTCAAAAGATAATCCAACTGTCAAGCTGTATCAGAAGCTCTCTTCTTCAAAAAAAGAAAGACTTCAGTACGGCTTATTCGTGTTGGAGGGGCTCAGGATAGTTGAGGACGCTCTCCGTGAGGAAAGTGGCATCACACAGCTCATTTTGACACAGAAAGCACAGGAGCGCTATGGTGAGGAACTTTTACAGGCTGATTTGAGGAGTACAAGAACGATTGTCATTTCAAATGAGCTTGGAAATAAGATTGCGTCTACAGATACCACCCAGGGAGTATTTGCAATGTGCAGGATACCTGTACAGCGAAGCGTCAGAAGTATATTGAAAAGTGACGGAAAGTTTTTGGTGCTTTTCGGGCTTCAGGACCCGGGAAATGTGGGCATGATGATAAGGACTGCGGACGCTCTCGGTATTGACGGAGTTATACTCTCCGGAAGCTGTGATCTTTACAGCCCTAAGGTGATACGTTCTACTATGGGCTCTGTATTCAGAATGAAGATAGCAGTTGAAAATGACGCAGACGTTCTTTTCAGTGAGTTAGAAGAAGCCGGCACGGTAACATCTGCAGCTGTCATAGACAAGGACGCCGTATCTGTTACTGAGTGCAGCTTTGAAGGTACTCAGGCTGTGTTCATCGGCAACGAGGGCAACGGACTTCCATGTGATATCGCACAGCGTTGCAAAAGACGCGTTATAATCCCTATGCACGGTAATATAAACTCTCTCAACGCAGCGATGGCTGCCGGGATACTTATGTGGGAGCTTAGCAAGTAAAACACTCATTCCGCGGCAGGAGGTGCTGTAATGGAAGAAAGACGTGACAAGATAAACTACTACCTTGATATAGCTGAAAAGGTGTCGGAAAGGTGTACCTGCCTAAGAAGACACTACGGCGCTGTTATTGTAAAGAACGATGAGATTGTTTCGACGGGCTATGTGGGAGCACCGAGAGGAAGAGCAAATTGCTCCGACCTTGGCTACTGCATAAGAGTAAAGCTGGACATACCGCGCGGAGAGCGTTATGAACTGTGCAGGAGCGTCCATGCAGAGGCAAACGCCATAATATCCGCTTCGAGAGAAAGAATGCTTGATTCCGTCCTGTTCCTTGTTGGCAAGGAGGTAAAAGACGGTACATATATCGAACAAGCCAACAGCTGTTCGATGTGCAAAAGACTTATCATCAACGCAGGTATTGATAAGGTTGTCATCAGAGATGACAGGGAGAATTACAGGATAATATCTGTGTGCGAATGGATAGATAATGACGAATCACTTGACGGCACAAGAGGATATTGATAACATACAGAATTTATAATGAAAAGGAGGCTTTGCTTTGGACGAGATAAAATTCTTCCGCTCGGCTGAAAATGCTTATCTCGTACTGAGCGAGTACAGTACCATGGTCAGCCTCAGAAAAGACGAGAATAATAATGTACATAACGTACCGCTGCACAATGCAGAGGTATTTATTGAGAACTGTGAAAAACGGGGAATAGGCGTTACATGCTATAAAAGCTATGAATATCATTCGCAGCTTAAGCATATATACAATCCATCCTCGTTAATATATTACAAAAGCAATATAAAGTTGCTGCGCGACGGGGCGATAACGATGTATGATGTCTCTGACGTAATGAACTGCATAAACGGCAGAAGAGAACCACTTCAGGCTGCTTATGAGGTAGGCGCAATGTCTTCGGCAGATAATCCCGATGAGGGAAATGAGCTTATCACCGAAGCTTTATATGAGCTTAACGATATACCTGTCAGTCAAGAAAAGACTCGGGATGGAGCTGTGAAAATAGAGCTCCCCGATGAGTTTTCAGGCTGTCAGATACCTATAGCAGAGACGCTTGAAAACGGCGATCTCCATGCAGACGAGCTTACTCAGATTCTTGAGTTCGCCCCGTCAGAGCTGATAATCGAGCTCACAGAGCTTGTGATATTCAGTGTTGTGCGCTCGATTTCGGGCAAAACGTTTGAACTTATAAGATAAGGGGATAATCCGATGTCAGATTTAGTTATAGTAGAGTCGCCTGCAAAGGCAAAAACTATTCAGAAATACCTTGGAACAGGATACGAGGTCATAGCCTCTATGGGCCATGTCCGCGATCTTCCAAAATCAAAAATGGGAGTTGACAAGGATAACGACTTTAAGCCTCAGTATACTGATATGAAGGGCAAGGAGGACGTTATCAGAGAGCTGAAAAAGCGTGCCAAGAAGTGCGATAAAGTTTATCTCGCAACCGACCCTGATCGTGAGGGAGAGGCTATATCATGGCATATAGCGCAGATGCTCAAACTTGATATGAACGACAACAATCGTGTTGCCTTCAATGAGATTACCAAGACAGGCGTCAAGAACGGCATGAGCAATCCTCATAAGATCGACGTTGACCTTGTGAATGCTCAGCAGGCAAGACGTATCCTTGACAGACTTGTTGGATATGAGCTCAGTCCATTCCTTTGGAAAAAGGTCAAGAGAGGTTTGTCCGCAGGAAGAGTGCAGTCTGTGGCTGTACGTCTTGTTGTTGACCGTGAGAACGAGATAAGAGCTTTCGTGCCTAAGGAGTACTGGTCTATCGACGCGAAGTTCACAGCTCCGTCGTCGAGGAAGGTATTTGATGCTGCCCTTGTTTCTGTTGACGGCGAAAAGCTTGAGATAGCCAATCAGGCTGAGGCAGATGACCTCCTCGGCAGGCTTGAGAATGCCGAGTATATTGTAAAGTCTGTAAAAAAACGCGTTACAAAGAAACAGCCTGCACCTCCTTTCATAACATCTACCCTCCAGCAGGAGGCTTCACGTAAACTCAGCTTCAGCGCAAAGCGCACCATGAAGGCTGCCCAGGAGCTCTATGAAGGTGTTGATGTACAGGGAGTAGGCGCAGTAGGTCTTATCACTTACATGAGAACTGACAGCCTGCGTATATCCGATGAGGCAAAGAAGGCTGCCGCAGAATACATCGGTACTGTTTACGGTAGTGATTACCTGCCTCCTGAGCCGAGGAGCTTCAAGACCAAGAGCAATGCTCAGGACGCACATGAAGCTATACGTCCTTCAACTCCTGAACTTACTCCGGAAAGGGTAAAGTCCAGTCTAAGTGTGGATCAGTACAAGTTGTACAAGCTGATATGGGAGCGCTTTATCGCAAGTCAGATGGCGAATGCTCTTCTTGATACTGTTTCGGCTGATATCGAGGCAAACGGCTGCATTTTCAGGGCTTCAGGCTATTCCGTTAAATTTGACGGCTTTATGGCTCTGTATGTGGAATCCACAGACTCTGAGGACGGAGCTAAGAAAATGTTGCCTGATCTCAAAACCGACGATAAGCTGAAACTGAAATCCATATCCGGAAATCAGCATTTCACACAGCCTCCTCCGCGATATACGGAAGCATCTCTCATAAAGGCGCTTGAAGAAAATGGTATTGGCAGACCGAGTACCTATGCTCCTACTATAACAACTATCACATCGCGTCGCTACGTGGAACACGAAGGCAAAGCGTTGAAGCCTACTAATCTCGGCGAGGTTATAACCGAGCTTATGAAGGATCATTTCAAGAAGATAGTTGACGCAAAGTTCACTGCCGAAATGGAAAATAACCTCGACGAGGTGGAGCACGGCGAAAAGAACTGGGTAATCACTCTCCGCGAGTTCTATGACGATTTCTCAAAGACACTGAAACAGGCTGAGGAAGCTATGGACGGCAAGCGCGTCAAGGTGCCTGACGAGGAAACCGATGTGGTATGCGAGCTCTGCGGAAGAAATATGGTAATAAAGTACAGCAAGTACGGAAAATTCCTAGCCTGCCCCGGTTTCCCGGAGTGCAAGAATACTAAGAAGATAGTTACCGAGACAGACGGAAGTTGTCCACGTTGCGGAAAGAAGATGCTGCTGAAAAAGTCCAAGAAGGGCAGGAGCTTCTACGGCTGCGAGGGATTCCCAGAGTGTAGCTTCATGACATGGAACGTACCGACAGCGGAGCTGTGTCCTCAGTGCGGAAAAACTTTGTTCATGAAGGGTGGAAAATCCGGAAAGCTCGTCTGTGAGACAGAGGGCTGCGGCTACGAAAGAGAGCTGAAAAAATGAGCGCGGTCGTAAACGTTATCGGCGCAGGACTTGCAGGCTGTGAAGCTGCATGGGCGGTTGCGGAAGCCGGTATAAACGTAAGGCTTTATGAAATGAAGCCGGAAAAGTTTTCACCGGCGCATAAATACGGCGGTTTTGCGGAGCTGGTTTGCTCAAATTCGCTTAAAGCTGCAAGACTTGAATCTGCTGCAGGACTTCTGAAACACGAAATGGAAATGCTCGGTTCGCTTACAGTTCCATGTGCAAAGGAAAATGCCGTTGAGGCTGGAGGAGCGCTTGCGGTGGATCGCGAGAAGTTTTCCGATGCAGTTACAGATAAAATAAAAAGCCACCCACTTATCGAGGTTGTAAGAGGAGAGGTCACAGAGCTCCCAGAGGGTACGGTGATTATAGCAACGGGTCCGCTCACTCAGGGTGCAATGGCTGATATAATTTATGAGCTCTGCGGTGAGGGACTCAGCTTTTACGATGCTGCCGCTCCTATTGTGACTGCGGAGAGCATAGATATGGAAAAGGCATTCTTTGCTTCACGATATGACAGAGGAGATGCGGACTACGTCAACTGTCCTATGAACAAGGAAGAATACCTTGCTTTCTACAATGCACTTATTGAATCTGAAAAGGTTCAGCTTAAGGACTTCGAGACCCACCCATTCAGCGTATACGAGGGCTGTATGCCTATTGAAGAGCTTGCTTCGCGTGGAGTGGACACTATGCGTTTCGGTCCTATGAAACCTGTAGGCATAGACGATCCACGCACTGGCAGGAGACCTTATGCGGTAGTGCAGCTCAGGAAGGAGAACCGTGAGGGAACTCTCTTCAATCTTGTGGGCTTTCAGACAAATCTGAAATTCGGTGAGCAGAAGCGTATTTTCTCAATGATACCTGGACTTGAAAACGCTGAGTTCATGCGCTATGGCGTTATGCACAGGAATACATTCATAAACAGTCCGGAACTGCTCAGCAGTGATTTTTCAATGACGAGTCGTCCGGAGATATATTTTGCAGGGCAGATAACCGGTGTTGAGGGCTATATGGAAAGCGCGGCAAGCGGGCTGATAGCAGGTATTGCCGCTGCAAGGAAAATAAAAGGACTTGAACCCCTTCAGCTCCCTGCTGATACTATGACAGGAGCGCTGTCACGATATGTCAGCGACCCGTTCAACAGTGGAAATTTTCAGCCCATGGGAGCGAATATGGGTATACTTCCCGATATCGGTGTAAGGATAAAGGATAAAAAAGAACGCTACGGCGCATACTCGGAACGTGCGGTCAGGTCGCTGAGAGGAGAGCTGGATAGAATTGGCAGTAAAGGTAATAGTTGACGCTTTCGGAGGAGACAATGCTCCTTTGGAAGTGATAAAGGGCTGCGAAAGGGCAGTCCGTGAGCTTGATGTTGATATCATACTCACAGGCAGGGAAAAGGAGATAAG
>NZ_JAGCFH010000271.1 GCF_017650195.1 Ruminococcus sp.
AACTGGCGTAAGGTATGGACTATTTATACTTTCCTTGTCTGGTATGAGGAATATTTTATAAAAAGAAAATAATATATAACAGCACCTTTGAACTTTAACTCAAAGGTGCTGTTATGGTTATTTAGGAAGCTATAAAGAAGGAGCAAATATATGAATACGAAAGAATACCTTGAAATACTTCATACTGCTGAAAGACTAAAGGATACTTTGCGACACTGTACGACTTCAAAGGGCAGAACCGAAAGCGTAGCGGAGCACAGCTGGCGTTTATCTCTTATGGCATTATTATTAAAGTATGAATTCCCTGATGCTGATATAAGAAGAGTAATAGAAATGTGTCTTATTCACGACCTCGGAGAATGCTTTACAGGCGATATACCAACATTTTTAAAAAATGATAAGGACAGAGTGGCAGAAGATAATCTTCTAAATAATTGGATAACATCATTACCTAGTGAAGTGTCTAGCGAATGGACGGCTTTATTTGGAGAGATGATCGCACAGGAAACAAAGGAAGCAAAAATATTCAAGGCTCTTGATAAACTCGAAGCGCTTATCCAGCATAATGAATCCCCGCTAAATACATGGTCGGATAATGAATATGAGCTGAACAAGAAATATGCTTTTGATAATGTTAAGTTTTCAGTTTGGCTTACAGAGCTAAGACAGGAAATATTAAAAGATACGCTTAAAAAGATCGAAACTGAAAAATAATAGAATAGCCCGAAACCATCGTTGATATCATATCATAATGGTTCCGGGCTGTAGTTTATTATTCAAGCACAGGGAGAAAAGCAAGAGCACCAAGTTCTTTTGCTTTTGCCTGAGCGTCCGCAAATGAGAGCTTTTCTGTTGTTACATAAGAAAGACCGTTGTCGTTGTTATATACTTCAACTCCGCCGATCTCCGAACCGCTGGGTAAACGGAAATACCAGGGTGAAGAAAAATTATCTATCTTTTCAACAAATGAATCATCAGAAGCAGATTCCCATGTCTGGGAGAATACAGTTACGTTATGTTTTACAGCTTCAATAACATCGCCCATTACAGCGCTTGCAGTTGGGAGCTTTCCTGCACCACGTCCGTAGAACATAGTCTGATCTATACCGTCTCCGTATACGAGAACAGCATTGAAAACGTCATTAACTCCTGACATGATACTGTCGTATGAAACAAGCATAGGCATAACAGACGGAAGTATCTTGCCGTTATCGAGCTTTGTAACCGAAGCTACAAGCTTTATCGCATAACCGAGAACATCGGAAGCTTCAACATCACATAGCTGTATATCTGTGATACCCTTTGTGTAAACGCTTTTAGGATATACGTGTTTGCCGAATACAAGAGAGGAAATAATACATATCTTGCGACATGCATCATGACCCTCGATATCGGCTGTTGGATCTTTTTCGGCATATCCCAATTCCTGAGCAAGCTTTAAAGCATCTGTAAATGGCATATTATCATTGTACATCTTTGTAAGTATAAAATTAGTAGTACCATTAAGTATGCCTGCTACTTTATAAATATCGTTTGCTGCAAGGCATCTGTGAAGAGGTCGGATTATCGGGATAGCTCCACCAACGCTCGCTTCGAAGAAAAAGTTGCAATTGTGCTCCTTTGCAGTTTTAAGGAGGATATCTCCTTTTTCAGCTACAAGTTCTTTATTTGAAGTTGAAACGCTCTTTCCCTTTTCAAGACAAGCCTTTACAAAAGTGAAAGCTGGTTCAACTCCACCCATACATTCAGCAACAGATACAACCTCGTCATCATTAACTATATCATCAAAGTTCTTGGTGAATTTGTCAGCATAAGGAGAATCGGGGAAATCCCTGAGATCAAGGATATATTTTATATCCATTTCAGTACCTGCGTGTTTCTCGATGCTCTTTTTGTTCTTATAGAAGAGCTCGACAACTCCCGAACCAACAACTCCATGACCTAAAACTGCAAATTTAACTGACATAAAAAGAAACCTCCGTAAACTATTCGGCAGAGAGTATCTTACACTCTAAAATACCGTCAAGTTCTGTAATTGAATTAAGCTGAGAGAGCTCTTCATTGGACTCGCCCGTAAGTCTGAGAGAAATATTCACAGCAGCAGCGCCGTCAACAGGTATGCTTTGGTTAACTGTCAGAATATTAGCATTCAGATTATGAAGAAATACAAGTGCACTCGACAGGATACCTGGACTGTCGCTCAGAAGAAGATAGATATTCACGATCTTTCTGTTAAAAAGCTCCTCATAAGAAAAAACACTGTCTTTATATTTATAATAAGCGCTTCTTGAAATGCCGATGCGCTTACAGGCAGAGGCAAAGCTTTTTTCACCCTTCTGCGCCATTAGCTTTTTGACCTCCAGAACCTTTGTAAAGACCTCTGGAAGTATTTTTGAATCGGCAACTATAAGCTGAGATTTTGTATCCATAAAAATCACCTTTTGATAGATATTGTATTAAATCGTCCGCCTACGGTGAACAGTTGTTTGCCATATAATTACTATAACATTTTTTTTCGTGTTTGTCAAGACCAAATAATTATAGTTTCTAGGTGCAAATTTATGAATCTTGACAATAAAATAGTCTGCATTTCTTTTATGCAGACTAAAGGCTTTTTATTTGTTCTTTTCTGTTATTTTCAAACGGTACTGATAAGCCGACTGTTCCTGTTTATTTTCACCGAAGTGATAATAGACATGATCGGCGATAGCGTCGGGAAGGTATTGCTGTTTAACATAATGATCAGGAAAATCATGAGGATAAAGATAATGCTGACCTATAACCTTGGCGCCCTTGCCGTCATAATGGACATTCTGCAAATGCCTTGGGAAGTCGAGAGCGTCGCAGCTTCTGAGATCGTCGAGAGCCGCGTTGATAGCCAAGCAGGCGCTGTTGGATTTAGGAGCTGTTGCCATAAGTATAATTGCTTCGGCAATTGGCAGTTTTGCCTCAGGAAGTCCAAGCTGTAGAGCTGAATCCACACAGGCTTTTACAATAGGTACTGCCATAGGATAGGCGAGGCCTACGTCCTCAGAGGCAATACATAACATTCGCCTGCAAAGAGATATGATATCTCCTGCTTCAATAAGACGTGCCGCATAGTGGAGAGCTGCGTTCTCGTCAGAACCGCGTACTGATTTATGGAATGCTGAAAGGATATCATAATGTTGGTCACCGTCGCGGTCATAGCGCATATTGCTGCGCTGAGCAAGAACTTCAAGAGATTCTTCAGTGATAGTGAGTTTTCCATCGGAAGCCTCTCCGCAAACGACCGCTAACTCTGTAGTATTCATAGCTTTGCGTACATCTCCGCCGCAACTGTAAGCAATTCTAGAGATAATGTCATCAGAAGCTTCGATTTCATAGCCATTTTCTTCGGATATTTTGCTAAAAGCACGCTTTATTGCTGGTACCAGCTGCTCGGCTGTAACAGGCTTGAACTCAAATACAGTGCTTCTGCTTATAACTGCGTTATATACAGCAAAATATGGATTTTCAGTAGTTGAGGCTATCAGCGTGATATCTCCGTTTTCAATGTATTCAAGGAGACTCTGTTGCTGCTTTTTGTTGAGATACTGAATCTCATCGAGGTAGAGAAGTATACCATTCTCACTACCGAATGTGCCGATATCTGCAACAACGTCCTTAATGTCGGACAGTGAAGCGTTAGTACCGTTAAGCTTATACAATGACATTCCGCAGTTTTCAGCGATAATACGTGCAACAGTGGTTTTTCCTACGCCTGACGGACCGTAGAATATCATATTAGGAACAGTTCCACTTTCGATAATACGACGTAGTGGCTTACCCTCTGCAAGTATGTGTTCCTGCCCGACCACGTCGGCAAGTGTTTTAGGGCGTATTTTATCAGCTAAAGGTGCAGGCATAGCAGTTCTCCTTCCTATTTATTTTATAGGTGCAGTTATTTCGATATGATTGCCTTCCGAATCGACAAATTCCGCTACCCAGTTGTCGTTTATCAGTGTAACTGGAAAACAAATTTCTTTCCCAGTTAGTTTCCGTTTTAGCACGTCAAGACTTTCAGCGCTTATGCTTGGTAGACAATTGCTGCCGAAAATATGCCGTTCATTTACTTTTTCATAAGCAAATAATCCCAAACGGAAACCATTTAATAAATCGAAAACGCTGTAGATACCATTTCTTTCAGTAACTTTCTGTTCAAAGAGATCCTCATAGAACTTTATTGCTCTGTCCATGTTTTTAACGCAAAGATAAAGCGAATTAATTTGTAATTTCATATGTATTTCCTTTTTCCTTACATTTTAGAAATCATATAAGTTCTATCTGTCTTTAAATGCTATAGCATCTATCTGAAAAAGAATCCCATCTCTCACAAAGTCGGTTGTGTATGCTTTCCTTGCAGGAAATTTTCCTTTAAAGTACTTTTTTAAAATATCGGGAAGTAAATGTAGGTCACTGATATTTTTGAAAAGACAATCCATTTTCACCACAGAGTCCAGTTCTAAACCAGCCATTGCAAGTCTGCTTTCCAATACACTAAAAGCGCCGCATATCTGGTCTTCGATCGGTTTTCCCTCATTTCCCATACAATATCCAACAAAAACGTAATCTCCTGCTTCAATAACAGTTGAATCAGCCCAAAATTCATCTATTTCATATCTTTTGATATTATCCATTGCTTATTTCCTTAAATAACGCTGATTGTTTTAAAAAAACACAGGGACGGACAGAATGTCCGTCCCTAAATACATATTAATTACTTATAAAGCGGGAACTTCTCGCAAATAGCATTTACGCCAGCACGGATCTCATCAGCCTTATTTTCGAAATCTGTAGCGCAAAGGTAGATGTACTCAGCGATCTTTTCCATTTCCTCAATACCAAGACCTCTTGTTGTAACAGCAGGTGTACCGATACGGATACCGCTTGTTACGAAAGGCTT
>NZ_JAGCFH010000272.1 GCF_017650195.1 Ruminococcus sp.
AGTGACGGCTTCCAGAATGGAGCATGATACCGCACATTCCGTCGTCGTCCTGCTGGAGCTCGATGAAGTGATTTCCTCCGCCGAGAGTACCTGCCTGATAGTAGCCTTCCTCTATCTGAGGGATAAGCTCCTTATCGGCTTCATACTGTCCCATTTCAGCCTTTGCACGGTCAAGCACCTCAGATGCCTGAGCTGTCTTGTAGTGTGCGAAGCCTGTAGGGATATTTCTAAGAATATCGCCGCAGATAGTCTGCACAAGGTTTCCGCTGCCTGTTACTGTTTCACGGAGGAGCGATACAGGGATATCGGTCTGAACATATGCCATACCGCAGCCTATATCAACTCCTACCGCGTTGGGAATAACAACGTTCTCACAGGCGATAACTCCGCCTATGGGCATGCCCTTGCCTGCATGAGTGTCGGGCATAAGTGCTATCCACTTGTGTGCGAATGGTAACTTCGCAAGATGCTCCGCCTGTTCAATACATTTCTCACCGACAGTTTCCATATCTGTCTGCCATATCTTTATTGGGAGCATATTTTCGTTCTTGTTGTAATGTACGAACATTTTCTTCACTTCTCTTTCCTTTAGCTTGACTTTAGTATACCATAAGAATTAGAAATAATCATATAAAAAAATCTGCGCACACTCATTTGATACTTGAAAAGGACATATTTTTTTGTTAATATATATATAAGGAAGGGGAGAGGTTTAAATGGCTGGATTCTCGGAACTTATAAAGAATTTCGATAAAACAAGAGAATACGTTCGTGATTTTTTCATTTATGGCTGTAAGGTCAGAAGTGATTTCGACAAAAAGAGCGTCCGAACCTATGACGACGAGAAGCGCCGTGTTGAGAGCTGGATGCAGGACTATATGCGCTATGACGATTCTGTTCAGGGGCGTCATGTGTCCATTTCCGTTGACAGCGGACATATTTCTGAAAATCCGCTGTATAACGCATATTACTCCAAAAGCTTTACCGGTAATGATATAAAGCTTCATTTTCTTCTTATTGATATACTACAGGACGGAAAAAAACGTTCTCTCAGAGAACTGACCGACACTTTGAACAGTGAATATGAACAGTTATTTGACGATCAGACAGTCCGCAACAAGCTAAAGGAATATACTGAAGAAGGCATAGTTATTACTGAAAAGCAGGGCAAGACCATGTATTATTCACTTGCTGCGTACTGTGCCGATGATCTCATAAAGAAGTACAAGGGACTTGATGATGCTTTGAAGTTCTTCTCAGAAGCCCCTGATTTCGGTGTTATAGGCAACAGTATAATGAAAGCTGTTGGTATCAAGAATGATCTGTTTCATATTAAGCATAATTATATGATACACTCACTTGAGGACATACTTGTTCCAGATATACTGGCGGCTATAGATGATAAGTGTTTTATCACAGTAAAAAAGTTCTCGTGGAAGAAAGATGATGAGTTTCACGAGGAAGAGATAATTCCGATGCAGATACTTATATCTGTACAGACGGGCAGGCGCTATATTGCAGCCTATGTGCCGAGAAGACGCAGATTCGTCACCTTCAGGCTTGACAGAATAAAGCAAATAAAGAGAGAGGCTGTCTGCGCTGATTATGACAGGTTCAGAGATCGTTATGATGTGAATATACAGCGCTGCTTTGGAGTTTCCTTCGGAGACCGTCGTGAGGTGGGAGCAGTAAATGCTATAAAGATAACGTTTACTGTCGACGAGAGGAACGAAAGATTCATTATAGACCGTTTAGAGCGTGAGAAGCGCTGTGCTGTGCTTGAAAAAACAGGTGAAGGTCTGTATACTCTTACTGCTGATGTGTTTGATCCAAATGAGCTGATGCACTGGGCAAAGACATTTATCGGACGTATTGTTTCGATTGAGGGCGGCACTGAGAATTTAAGACTGCGTTTTTACAATGATATTCGCAGAATGTACAGGATGTACGGAGGTATTGAAGATGAACATATTCAGTGAGATATATGGTACATATTTCCGTATAGCTGCAAAGCTTCTTGAAAATGAAGCCACTGATGAAAAGACTATTCGCGAGACCGTATTGCGTGACGGCTTTCGTGATTCTGTGCTGTTCTTACCTCAGAAGCTCATACCAAGCGGGGACGACTGGGGCCTTTTCAGACGTGACAGTGATAATATGCTCAGGCGTATAACAAAAAAAACGCCTGTAAAGGTGCTGACCAAGCTGCAAAAGATGTGGCTGAAAGCCAAACTCTCTGATCCGAGGATAAGACTGTTTCTTGAAGTCGAGACCATAGCGGAATTAATGGAGAAGCTTTCAGATGTTAAGCCGCTATACCGCCATGAGCATTTTAGGCTTACAGACAGATATGCTGATCATGACGACTATTCTGACGAGAAATATGTTGCTAATTTCCGAGCGGCTCTTGACGCTGTGAAAAAGTGTAAAATAGTGGATATTTCTTTCACATCAGGTCACGGAAAGCGTGTAATCGGCAGGTTTGTATTGCTGAAAATAGAGTTCTCACCAAAGAACGGAAAGTTTCGAGCTTACTGCTATAGGCTCAGCAATGATAAGATAAAGAACAGCGGTCTGATCAATATTGGCAGAATAGATACAATAACTGATACGGGGCGTGTATTCCGTACTCCTGTCTCAATGGACGATTATTTCAGTAGCCGTAAATGCAGTGCTCCTGCGGTCATAAGGGTAACTAACGAGAGAAACGGCGTGGAGCGCTTCATGCTTGAATTTGCTCCATATGAGAAGCATACTGTCCGCGACCTTGAAACAGGGCAGTATACCGTTGAGCTGTGGTATGACGAGCAGGACGAGACAGAGGTGCTTATAATGCTGCTTAGTTTCGGACCTGTTATAGAGATACTTGGCCCTGAGAAGTTACGTTCTCAGGCTAAAGAACGTTTAATTCGGCAATATGAGTTGATTTATGGGAAGGATCAACAATTGACCTGATACATATAGGCGGTGAAGAAATGGGATTATTCAGTAATACTAAGATCAATTTAATAAAGAAAGTGCCAGATGGTATTGTTATAGCGGTAAC
>NZ_JAGCFH010000273.1 GCF_017650195.1 Ruminococcus sp.
ATTTTGAATTGTAAGTCCGCAATCGCCTATCATTTCACCCGTTTTCTTTAGGACCACCGCCCAAAGTCCAAATCCATATTTAGCATAATTCTCAATATTCCATTGAATCCACCATCTAACCTTTTCTTCGTCAAATGGTTTGGGATAATGCTCCATAGTTTCGTCATCAGAAAGGATTTCATATAAAGAATCATAATCTTCAAAAGTATATTCTCTTAATTTTAACCGCTCTGTTTCAATTATCATTATTACCACCTAAATTTCGTTCCTCACAGTAATGCGCTACTACTCGATATTATACACTGCACTATCTGCAAAAGTCCCCGCGCTTGCAGGGGGTCTCTGTATCATTTTCATAAGCTTTGATCTATCACGGAACTAAGCTAAATCAGAATTTAGAAGTTCCCTTTCTCGTCTTCCTGTAAAAAACAAATCCGTCCTCTTCTTTTATGATTTGATACCCTAATTTTTCGTAAAAAGCGTTTGTCCGTACATTCCAGCTTGGAGTGTCCAGATTAAATTCTTCGGCAAATGGGTAGTACTTTTCTATGCACTCCATTAAATGAGTTCCATAACCTTTTCTATGATAGATGCTGTCAATAAAAATTCTGCCAATGTACACAATATTTTTTGTTTCGCCCGAGAATATGACGGCTGCTCCCACAATATCTTTTCCTATCATTGCCTGATACAAATGCCCCTCTCGAGCCATTTGTTTATGCCATTCTACTGAATCATATTCAGGCGGACAGTCGCCTTTTGTTCCACCAACATTTACGTCTGTTTCAAATGCTCTGACAGACATGTCTACAATTGTTTTTACCTGTTTTTCTTCTGCTATGACAATATTCATTCTACTTCCTCGATCGTCTTACAAATTCTGATTTATCACAGTTCCCTGCTTACTATCCATATTATACACTGCACTGTCGCAAAAAGTCAAGAATACATATATGAACGCAGTTTGTTTTTTTGCTATAAAATTTGGGGCCTCTTTACGAGGCCCCTCCTTCGTTTGGGAGACTGAGTTTTTTTACAGCCCCTCTCGGTATCATTTTCATAAGTTTGAATCTATCACGGAACTAAACAAATCAGAATTTAGTTGCTCTTCTGCTTCTCGCCAATTTCGTGAATAAACTTTTCAAGCTCCTCCGAACGCAGCATTGGGGACATATGTCCACCATTCGCCAGATACCGTAAATCCTTGTCCGGCGCTGTGACACTGTCATAATAGTTCCGGATAATGCCACACGGATCATCGTGATCGCCCTGCAATACATAGAACGGCATTTGGTATTCTGTATTGTCTTTGAGCGTCTGCGCAAAGCTATCGCCGATCAGATTTACTTTGTCAGAAGAGATAAAGCTTTCAGAGTTGTAGGTCAGAATTCTGCAAAGCTCTGGCAATGTGTAGTACGGATTGAACCACGCGGAAGAAAGAACGCTGAAATCCGCATCGAAAACACTCTCCTGCCACCCAAGCTGCCAGCCAAAATGAAGCTGATCGCCGTATTTTTCTTGGAATTTATAATCTATCGGAAAGATTCGTTCTATATAGGCTTCCCTCAAATCACTGTTATCAGGATCAAGAAGCGCCTGCGTTAGCAGTTCCGTATCATATTGCTCTGCCATTGCGTGAAGTTCAGGATCGTTTTCAGTCCATTCAAGATAGACCCGCTTGATTCCATCGTTCATTTTCTGAATATCCGCAGACTCGGTTATGCCGAGTTCATCTTTTCCGGCACAGCAGAAGAAATCATAGCTGTATTTTGCGAGTATGTCATCATAGGAAAGCAGACCATCGCAGTAATCTCTGGCGTCCTGCCGCATTTGCTCCGTATAGATTCCGGCATGAACACCGACCGAGAGGTCGATGACACATTCCACCTTTTCCGGATGACGGAGCGCATAATCGTCGGCGTACAGCGTTCCGAACGAAATACCGAGCAGCGTCAGCTTATCCTTGCCTGTGTATGCGAGTACTTGATCGATCAGCATTTCAAGGTCGCTGCGCATCAGCTCCGCTGTAATCTCACTGTCCTGAGAATTGTGCAGCCATGTTTTGCCCGCTTGGCGCTGATCCCAGTTGACTACTGTGTAATCCTTTGCGAGCTTTCGCCAGATCTGAAAGTCGGCATAGCTGCGGGAATCGCCGGGACCGCCGTGCAGAAACAGCATGACAGGATTGTCCTTGTTCTCGCCGTAAATGCTGATCCACTGCTCCTGTCCGTTCACATCAAGATACATGGATTCGTTGATGCCGCCTTCAGGCGTTCTGTTATAATACATCTTTCCGATCAGGCGAACGATCAGAAGAATGATGATAATTCCAAGAAGAACTATCCCTGTCCATTTGAGTATCTTTAAAAACTTTTTCATGGGTGTCTCCTCTAAATTCAGATTTATCGCACCAACCTGCTTACTATCCATATTATACACTGCACTGCCGCCCAAAGTCAAGAATCCGTGTATTCATCGAAGTATTGATTTCTTCAATTATGTCTGTCAGTTTTTTGGTAATTCATATTGATATACCTCCTGTTACAGATAGCAGTATATCATATTACTGAAAAAATAAAAATGTAGCATTTTCGTCATTCTTATATGCCGTTTTTACTACATTTTATTTTACTATTTACATTTGAAAAGGGATTTGGGGAATACCTTTCCTCATAAAGTTTTTCCCCAAGTAATAACTATAAACTTCTATATGAGCATCGTAGTTAAGTACCTGATTGTTTTATTCGTTTTCGATTAGTTTTTTTGTGAACAGTTTGGACGGACGATGACCTGCTCCGCCTTCTATATCCCCTGTCTCCTCGACATACGGAGCTATTTTACGTCTGAAATTAGCCATTATCAGCTTCTTGTCAAGTATAGTCTCGTATATCTGCTGAAGATCGGTGAGCGTGAATTTCTCGGGCAGCAGTCTAAAAGCCGCATATGGCTTATCAAGGCTGCTCCTAAGCTTTAACAGCGCATTAACAATTATCTCGGCATGATCGAAAGCAAGGCTGTTCTTAGGTATTTCAGCTTCTGCAGACTGGTTATACAGCTCATTTGTATTATTTATCCTCACCTCAGAAACGTACTCCCTGCCGTCATCGCCTGTAAGAACAAGAGTATGACTGCCCTCAGACTCTTTAAGCGATACCTCATACCACTCCGCATTCTTTTCTGTAGCAGTATTTGTGTAGTCCATAACAGTCCAGTAGCAACAGGAAATTATCCAGCCTCTCGGATCTCTACCATACCTTGAAAGATTGCACAGCAACGACAGCGGCGGACATTCCACACCTGTTTTCTCTTTGAGTTTTCGGAATGCAGTCTCTTCAATAGTCTCCTGACGGCAGCAAAATCCGCCGGGAAGCGAAAGCATTTTATCAAAGGGCTCTTCTGTACGTTTTATAAGAAGTACCGAAAGCACAGGCTTTGAAAGGTGTCTGTAGCTCTCACTGCTGCTCTTGCGGACAGTGAATACAACAATATCCGCAGCCACAGACGGTCTGTCATATTTTGTTATATCGTAATCCATAGGAACCTCCACCGATAATATCTAATTAATAATAACACATATCATACTCCTGTGTCAATACTCAGTTTTACTTTATATATTCTGCACATAGTTAATATCGTTTTAATAATATCTATTTGTTATAAACACAGAAACTATATCAAAAGTCTTGACAAGCTAAGCTGTTAATGATATTATGATATTAACAAAAGGATATATTTCAAGCGCCTTTTATTTTTAGACTTTGATAGTATCATTTTGAATTTAACGAAAGGAAGGAGTATATATGGACATATCCGATATTCTAAAATGCAAATGTTGCTGCGATATATTCCCCGAGGATATAAACCTCGCCCAGCCGCTCTATATGGCACTGATGCTGAAATATCATCCTGATAAGTGCAGTGATCCGCGAGCAGCAGAAGCTTCGGCAGTAATAAACGAACTGTACGGCAAGCTAAAAAGATCATACAATTATAAGGAAAAGCTGTTCCGCTGCGGAAGTCAAGCTCTTGAGATAAAGTATCTCATGGAGATAAAACAGGAATACGGTACAGAATATATCGGTGACAGAAAAGTCTACCTGTTTATCAGCAATGATTTTTCTGACTGCTTCATCAATTCGGAAGCACGGACGGACCTGTTCTTCAAGGAGTATCTTCCGCAGCAGATACTGGCACAGTCTGAGGTGTTTCTGCCGCTGGTATCGCGTATATTCAATACCAATGACGGGCTACTCATAGAGACCTGCAAACGTGCAAGCGAACTACCTCTTTCAAAGATATTGGATTTCTACGGCGGCCGCCTTGATCACCGCCACGCCACATGGATAATATCACGTCTGCTCGGTATATGCTGCTATGCAGAGGCAAAAGGGATAGTCTGGAACTGTCTCGCCGAGGAAAATCTCCTTATTGATCCTGCAGAGCATACAGTGAGAGTTGGGGGCGGTTGGTGGTTCGCAGCAAATGATGGAAACAAAATGATAGGAGTACAATCAAGCGTATACAATTCTTTTTCATCACTGACAAAGACTGACGGTATCGCACGGCATATCAACGATCTAGAGAGTGTAAAGGCTCTTGCAGGAAGGATACTGCCTGACGAAGCTCCATCTGCCATAAAGGATTATGCCGAAAGCATATGCAGCGGATCTGCTTTCGAAGAAATGGAAAATTGGGAAGAAGCAATAATCAAGGGGTACGGTGAAAGAAAATTCACACACATGAACGTCAGACTGCCTGACATCGCAGGCTGAAAATAAAAATACACAGGAGGTAAAATTATGGGATACGGTGCATGGAGCTCAACAGACTGGAAAAGATATTCATCTGTTAAGATCAAAGGGAAAAATGTAAATGATATCTACAGCGCAACAAAAATTGATCCGAAGTATGATCCACGCTTGATAAAAGTGAGGGAAAGCTTTGATTCTGCAGATCACACGATAACAACTCCTATTATAATAGGTCTAGATGTTACAGGTTCAATGAGCGATCTGCTTGAAGTAACAGCCAACAAGCTTGGCGAAATGGTAAATGATATACTTGAACGTCAGCCGGTTGAAGGTCCACAGATAATGTTCTGCGCTGTGGGAGACTCAAGGTGTGACCGTTCACCTTTACAGGCTACACAATTCGAGTCTGATATACGCATAGCAAGCCAGCTCACAGATCTATGGTTCGAAAAAGGCGGCGGTGGAAACTGTTTCGAGAGCTATCCGCTAGTATGGTATTTCGCAGCAAACAAAACAAAGACGGATGCATGGGAAAAGCGTAAGAAAAAGGGAGTTATATTCACCCTCGGTGATGACGGATACCCCGAAAAGCTCCTTAAAGAGGAAATAGAAAGAGTATTCGGCGACAATGTCAGGGAGGACATAGATACAGCTGCACTCCTTGCACAGGTTAGCAGAAAGTACGATGTGTTCCACCTTATGGTAATGGACAGACGAAACGAACAGGTGGTAAAGCTGCCGAAATGGCGCAGGCTCATGGGCGAAAGGGCAATATCCGTAACTAACGTAAATGCTATCCCCAAAATAATAGTTTCGCTTCTGGAGAGCGTAGCAGGAAGAGATACAGCGGATATCATCAATTCATGGGACGGCGATACACAGCTTGCTGTAAGAGACGCTCTCGGCGGACTCCCTACACGGAAAAGAGGACTGCTGAACAGCATTATAAAATTCTGAGGTGATAATTATGAAAAAAGCATATGCGGTCATAGGAGCTAATTTCGGCGACGAGGGAAAAGGACTCATGACAGACCTTTTCTGCCGACTTGGAGACAAAGTAATCAACATAAGAAGCAACGGCGGAGCACAGGCTGGACATACTGTATGCACATCTGACGGCAAAAGGCACGTTTTCTCACACATAGGTTCAGGCTGTTTTGCAGGTGCTGATACATATCTTTCCGAGTATTTCATCCTCAACCCTATGCTTTTTTCAAAGGAAGCAGCTTCACTCAGATACTGCATGGGAAATATCTTCATAGACAGCCGTTGCATGATAACCCTTCCTTGCGATATGCTTCTTAATCAGTTTGCAGAAACAGTCCGTGGCCCAAAACGTCATGGCAGCTGCGGTGTGGGCATATTTGAGACAATAGTGAGAAACCGCGACAGCAGATATGCAATGAGATACAAAGATATGATGATATCCGACAGGCAGGTACTTAAAACACTGATAACCTCAATAAATATGGAATACTGCCCTAAAAGAGCAGCTGATCTCGGCATCACTGGCAAAGCTAAAAAGGAGTTTATGAATATATTAGCCAATGAAATACTGACCGAAAACTTTGTAGACGACCTTTACGCTATGGCAAGGCTTTGCCTTGAAACAGACGAACAGATAATCGAGGAATACGATACAGCTGTATTTGAGGGCGCACAGGGACTCATGCTGGATCAGTACAGGGATGATTATTTTCCTAATCTTACTCCCTCAAGCACAGGTATGAAGAATATCCGCGCCATACTTGACAGGCTGGAAAAGCGTGACACTGAGGTGTGCTACGTTACAAGGTCATTCTTCACACGCCACGGCGCAGGCAGATTTGACACGGAATCAAAGGATATAGCAGCATTATTCAGACTTTATGACAAGACCAATGCTCCGAATGAGTATCAGGGAAATTTCAGATACGGCTGGTTCGATCTTCCCGAATTTATGGCTTCACTGGCACTTGACAGGAAGTACATAGCAGAGGACGAAAAAGTATCCATAGCCGTTACTCATCTTGATATGACAGATGATATGATAATTTGTCCCACAGGAAAGCTCATGCCTGAGGACATAGCTTATATGGCGATCGCAGATAAACTATATAAGGCAAGCGGTGAAACTGCCGATGACGTTATATGCCAGGAAGTAATGGAGAAAGCCCTGTCACACAGATGAGCTAAAACCTTATATCAAAAAACAGAATGGGTTGTAAAAAATGCCTGCGGCTATTTTTGCTTCCGAATGTTGTGTACTGCAAAATATTTTTTAGAGTATGTAGCGAATTTTTCAGCACAAGCAACATGCTTATAACGTTATGAATGATTAAATAAATCAATTGCCATTTCGTTATTAGTGGGCAACTTTTGATCAACTAAACTGCATTAAATTGCAAAAGATGACCATAGAATATTTTACAAAAATTGAAGTATTTCAAATCATACCGTAGTTTTACGGTTTTATCCGAATTAACAAAACAATAATAATTAATTCAGATTTATCATATTAACCTATGCACTATTCATATTATACACTGCAATATCGCCCCAAGTCGAGGCTGCTGTATACCCCCTTCTTCAAGCGGCTTGACTGATCCTTTATAGTTTGATATAATAGAATATAAGAAGGCGTTCCTTGTGAGTAACGCCTAAGTCATGATCAGGGTGTTACTACTCAGTTGATTGACGACCTTAGCCAATTACTCAACTGCAAAGTTGAAGATATAATACAATACGAACCGTCTGATGCAAGTGGAATAGAACATGGCAGGCGAATAGTGTTTTTGCCTTTATTCCGTACAAAAGAGGTGATACTTTGAAGGGTCGAAAAGCAGTTAGTACTGTCGTAGATATTTTTATGTACCTGCTTTTGTTCATTCAGATGCTATATGTATTTACAGGGAATAACATTCACGAATTTCTTGGAATAGGCTTCTTTGTGTGTCTTATAATGCATCTGATAATAAAGAAGAAGATGCTACCTAGCGTTTTCAAATTCAAAGGCAAATCAAAAGCAAGAATCATTGCGAACATCGTAACAATTCTCCTGATAGTAGTTTCGATAATACTAATGATTAGCTCAATGGGGGTATCAAGAACTATTTTCTCGAATTTTCATTATGTCTGTGACGCTGATCTGCATGTATATCTTGCAACGACTGTTCTTACACTCTCCGTACTTCACGGAGGCATAAAATGGATTATGATGTCAAAGGAAAAGAAGAAAGTGGCTGTATTTGTAGCTGTCGGATTTATCGGATCAATTACGGCAGGACTTGCATTAGTTCCTTATTTAAACAGACATTTCAATGAAGTACAAATAAACTTTGCAGAAAAAATACATGGTGATGCAGTTAAATGGAAAGGTTCAAAACCACTTGTTGTTTACTTTACACGACTTGGCAACACTGACTTTGAAGATAATGTTGATGCAGTATCCGGTGCTTCACTCCTTCTTGCTGATGGAGTGCTTATGGGTAGCAATCAGCTTATTGCGAATATGATAGACGATGCCATAGACTGTGATGTTAAAGCTATTACAATCACCGGTGATAAATACCCTTCAAGTTACAGCTCAACTGTTTCAGTCGCTGGAAAAGAACTCAAAAAGAAGACACATCCTGCAATAGAACCAATTGATATTAAAGGTTATGATTCAATAATTCTGATATATCCACTGTGGTGGGGAACTGTACCTATGCCGGTTGCCTCCTTCCTTGAAAGTTGTGATTTCAGCGAAAAGGATATATACCTTATTGCAACTCAGGGTAGTAGCGGATATGGCGACAGTGTAGACGATATTAAAGAGATGGCTGAGGGTGCAAATATCCATAAGGTTATGAGCATATACTGTGAAGACATTCCTGATGTAAGAGAACGTGTTGGAAAATGGGTAAAAGAACTGAATAATTAGTTGTCAGCTTATGTGAATATCGCCTGGCGTTTTTTCTAATATTTTAAAAATATAATCTCAATTTACAAGTCTCAAGTACACCAAGGGATTGAGCTTACTCTTGCCTATATTTCTTAGAATAATCAACATTTCTGACTCAAACTGATATGCCCTAAAAACTAACATGTTTAGGCTTGTAGACCCAAAGTGTATGTAGCATAAAAAATCAAGGAATAGCATGTGAGCCGCCCCTTTTTGTGGCGGTTCGACTTTTCTATTTACATTGTATAGGTGATATAGTATAATAGGATACAATAAACAAAAAATGAGTATATATGGGACAGAAAGAGATTATCGACAGGGGCACTTGTCGAAAAAGCCAGAAAAACTAACCGCGAGTGGCTTACAAATTGGGCCATGAACTGCTCGACGAACTGGCCAAAACAATTGATCTTCCAACTCTTGAAGCAGAGTTTAGTAAGATTAATGGTATAGTTAGTAAGCGCCTTGAGAAGATAATGAGCGTTATAGAGAAATTTTTAAAAGAATAGATAATATCAAAGATTTACGAGGACGGCATTACGCCGTCCTTTATATATAATACTATGATAATTGTTCGTGTGGAATAGGTTTGAAAAATGCCTATTCCGCGCAAAAAATAAAAAAGAAGAGTTGAATCCCACTATTATACGCGTTACAGCCATTCCCATGATTCATTATTTTGAGCGAACAGAGAGCGTTTCAACCCATTTCTTATATCATTGACTTTGTGTTCAGGATTATGATATAATAAGCTATCTAATACAAAGGAGCTGATAATTTGAAAAAGATAATTTCTGTTATATTTGCTTCATTGATCTCAATACATACTTTTTGTCAGATGCTCCCTTCAGGTTCTGCTTATTCGGCGGACGATACTTCAATCGCAGAAGAGCAGCTTGATATGCCTGTAATATATATTGATACTCTTGGGAATAAAATCGACACAAAGAAAGAATATACAACATCTACTGTTAAGATACTGGATAAGAACGGTGTTCTTGATACACCCGAAACATCAGTGCAGATACGTCTACGTGGAAATGCAACGTTAAACTGTGATAAAAAAAGTTACAAGTTCAAATTCGACCAAAAGAAGAACCCGCTGAGTTTAGGCGAGGGTCCAGGTAAGAGCTGGAATCTTCTGGCCAACTATTTTGATTCGTCACTTCTTAGAAACATGACGGCATATCATCTGGGTGATATGTTTACTAATATGCCTTATTCCGTAAACAGCCGCTCTGTTGAAGTCTTTGTCAATGGTTCATATCAAGGCGTGTACCTTTTTTGCGAAAACATAAATGTCAACAAGTCTCGTCTCCCTATCGCCGAAGAACCTGAACTTGTGGAGGAAAACGGCTATCTTGTTGAACTTACAAGATCTCATAGCTTCGACTGCTTTACTATAGATTCTACTCAGTATACAATTAAAAGCAAGCTCTCAGATGACAGCTATGTCAAAATGCTGCAGAAGAATTATATATCCCAATATATGGAACAGTCTTTCGACGCATTGAGAAAAGGCAATAAAGAACAGATAGAAGAGCTTATTGATGTACCGTCTCTTGTTGACAACTTTATAGCCAACGAGATCTGTAAAAATCCCGACATTGGTTGGGGAAGCTTTTATATCTGCAAGGACGCAGGCAGCAAGCTAATGTTTGCCCCGATGTGGGATTATGACAGTGCTTTTGGAAATTTTGCTATAATTTACGGCTTTGACAGTCCTTATGGGATAAATGAGTATGATATAACTAACAATAACGCAAATTCCAATCAATGGTACTACTATGCTTTGCAGAATGACTGGTTTCGTGAAGCAGTGGCAGTTCGCTGGAGAGAAATGTCTGAGCAGATAAATACTCTTCCTGATTTCGTTAAAGAAGAAGCGCAGAAAAACCTGCGTTCTTATAAAAGAAACTTTGATATGTGGGAACCTATAAAGGAGTATTATTACGAGACTAACGATATATCAAAGTTGACCGAATATCAGGAGCACGCCGATTATCTCAGTGAATGGATAGGTAAGCGCATAAAATGGCTTGACGGTTATTTCAACTCCGATGACTTCATGAACGGCATTTTTTTCGACGAGAACTGCAAACCCGCAGACGTTGAAAATGCGTTTGCAGTCACTTGGTTTACATTCTACGATCTTCCTGATTTTATTGACTATGAAAGCCTGAGCTTTTCAATTGAAGCTTCAAGTTTTAATAAAGGATTTTTTCGGCGCTTTTTACTCAGGTCAGGACATAAGTACAAGCTTTCATTCGATGTTAGCGGAGCTTCGACAGCAGAACTTAAATTCATTATTAAAGCAAGTGAACAATACAGTGACTGGAATATTGAAGATACAGTTGATGTGACTGAAGAAAAAAAGCATTTTGAAAGAGAGTTTTCAGCAGAATATACAGACTATGCAAACTCATTAGAGCTTTCCATAAGCGGCAGCGGTACTGTAAATGTAGAGCATTTATCTCTGACCGAAGTCGAAAACAGCGGCTCTGCAATTAAAGGCGATGTCAATGATGACGGAAAGTTTAATATATCTGATATAGTAATATTCCAAAAATGGCTGCTTGGAGCAACAAATACAGAATTGGCAAACTGGAAAGCAGCTGATCTATGCGAAGACGACAAGCTCGATATTTTTGATCTTTGTATTATGCGGCGAATGCTGATAGAACTATGATCATATATTGACTATGTTTAAATTGATTCGCAACGAGCGGCATTCAGTAGGAAATGATGTATTGATAGTTATTCTCTGCTTTTATATTTCCTACACTTTAGTGCTAAAAAATATCATCTATTAGAAAACTTACTCACTTTGAGTAATGTCATAAAGTCAAAAAGATGTAAGAGACAAAAAAACTCTTACTTCTTTTTTTACTTTATAACATTATGCAGCTACGCAGACATTCTGTACCTTTATTATTCATAAGCAAAAGCAAAATCTGTTCCGTTATTGAGCTCGTCAAGCAGCTCCGTCAGTCCCTGCTGTCCGTGTTTCTCTATCCAGCCTGCAAGTTCATGCTTCGCATTCAGATAGCGGAAGCGTCTGTCCCCGGCTTCTCCTGCATAGAACTCCGCAGGAGCGTCCATATCTTCAAGGGCTATGATATTTTTTCCGCTGTCCGTCTGCTTTATCCACTGTTCTTCGCTGTACTGCTCACGGTAGTCATTCTGGGTGGCAAGTCCCTCATCGAACCATGTCGGTATACGTTTCAATGCACTCTTTGAAAGCCGGGTGTGCAGCTCTGCATGAGTGATCTCATGCGCCAGAATATCAAGATTCAGATACTCGTCCGATATGCATATATAGTGCTTTTTTGAAGGCGCAAAATAAGTGGGCGTAGCGTGATCTTCGCCAAGCTTTGAGATCAGTTTTTCATCATCGCAAATAATTATGATAGTCTCGTCCCAAAAGCTCAGCTCTCCGAAGAAAGTCCTGTCACGCTCCTCCGCCTGACTGATAAGCTCAAGCACTTCCTGCTGATCTCCTGCATAATTTTTGTTGATATAGACATTGTCAGCGATCTCTGTAAAAACTGGTCTGTGCGGAACAGTCATCAGATAACCGCATTGGCTGAACTGGAAGAAATAAACAGCCGACGCTGTGACCAGAAGCAGTATTGCGGCAATAACGCAGCGAAAGAGCTTCTTTTTTTCATATCTCTCTTGCTTCATATATCTTTGCGGAAATAAACCACGAAACAATGAATATTGTCAGAGCAGCTGCAAATATAACAGCGATTACTAACGGCTGAGTCAGCTTGGATAAGAATGATGTAACATCTGCTCCCATAAATGCTGAAGACAATCCCGCAACAGCTATACCTGTCAGAATAAAATATACAACTCTGCCCTTGGCTGTACCGTATTTAAAGTCAAAGGGATACATAAACGCAGGAAGAACAATGGAAATTGAAGATGCCGCTGTAAGATAAACTGCGATATCACTAAGGCTCAAAACTTTATCCTTGTTTACGATATTTATAAGGATAAATGCCGCCAGTGCCATTGCAGATGACAATACAGCAGAAAGAAGCACAACTATATACTTTGAAGTAACTATCTTCTTTCTGTCAACTGGAAAACAAGCTGAGTATTTGTCCCACTTGCTCATTTCATCTACAGTAAGTCCCTGCTTTACAAGCATTGGAATCAGGAAAGGTATGAACATGATATATGCAGCACTCTTCATAAAAACTCCCAGTACTACAAACATGAGCAGACATAAAAACTGCATTTTGTTGTTCTTTATTAATACAAGAATTTCCTTTGTGATAAGACCCTTCATCATTTTAGTTTTCCTCCTTAGCCATAAATACAAACAGATCCTCTATCGAAACAGGTTTTGTTGTGAAGGACTGAGGTATCAAATTTTTATCCACTATAGCCTCTGTGCTCCATTTGTTTGAACGCTTACCCTTGATAGCATTTTCATCAAGTTCGGCAAGCTGGTCCTCGGTAGTATTTATAAATACATACTGCTCCAGCAGGTTGTCCTTTTCTTCACAGAGCATAAGCTTTCCCTTATGCATAAAAGCTATATAGTCACAGAGCTTTTCAAGATCGCTTACGATATGTGAGGATATCAGTATGGAATGATTTTCCTCACGGGTAAAGTCGTTGAGAATGTCGATTATCTCATCTCTTACAAGGGGGTCAAGTCCGCTTGTGGGCTCGTCAAGTATAAGCAGCTCAGCGTGATGAGAAAGAGCCACTGCAATTCCCAGCTTCATTTTCATGCCTTTTGAAAAGTCTGAGAAAGCCTTGTTCTTCGGAAGGTCGAACTTGTCCAGATATTCATTGTACAGCTTTTCGTCCCAGTTGCTGAACAAATTCTTCATTATTTTATTGATATCGTTTGCGTTCAGCTTATCTGGAAATCCGACTTCATCAAGAACAACACCGATACGGTTTTTCAGCTTTGCTGAGATTGGCTGCCCGAGGACCTCGATATTGCCGTCATATTTTATCGAACCGAGAATAGAACGGATAGTCGTACTTTTTCCGGCACCGTTTTCACCGATTAGCCCAAGAATACAGCCCTGAGGCAGTGAAAACGAAACATTGTCAAGTTTAAAACCGTTATAATTTTTTGTAAGATTACTGATATTTATTGCGTTCATAAAAACATCTCCTTTAGTTTTCGCTGAGGTATCTGTACATATCTATTATATCCTCTGTAGAAAGGCTGCATGAGGCGGCACGCTGCCGGACTTCCGTCAGAAGCTCCTCTATCTTTTTGAGGTTTTCCTCGCGCAGAAGCTCAGTATTCTTAGGAGCCACAAAGCAGCCTTTTGCAGGCTGGGTATATATGAATCCCTCACGTTCAAGCTCGTCATAAGCACGTTTGGTAGTTATCACGCTTATACGAAGGTCTTTGGCAAGATTTCGTATGGACGGGAGCGGATCGTTTTCTTTCAGCTCTCCGTTTATGATACTGCTTTTGATCTGATTGTAGATCTGGTCATAAATGGGGGCGCCGTTTTTATTATCAATGAATACATTCAAATTATCACCTCGCATGTGAAACTGTTCATCAAGTCCTGTCTGTATATACACAGTATACACAGTTAAAACAGATTTGTCAATACAGCGCGGCAGAATTTGTATAATGTTTCAATTTCGATGTGGATTCTGCTGACAATATGTGAAATATTTACAACGAGTTACTGTCTTTAAGACAAAAAAGCCCCCGCAAGTGTGAGGACTCTCTGTATCCTTCTTCAGTTTTTATTTCTTTAAGGCTTCAATGATGCTGTTATCACAGTGCATCATGTTATCAAATGTTTGCTCTTTTCTTGATGAGTAAAGCTGTATCAGGTATATATTGCCGTATTTTTCACTTTTGCAGTACATATTGCCGCTTTTATAATAAATTTCATCGCCGCCATGCCAGTATGCCTCTATGCTTGTAGGACGTGTCGGATGAAGTTCCCAGCCGCAGCCGTAGTCATATTTATTGTCGTACATCGAAGCAACAGGATTATCGGGATCAAGCTGCAGATCAAACATCTTGGCAAGTGAATCCTCATTTATCAGATTGCCGCCGATAAGTGCCCTGTCAAATGCTACCATATCAGCCGCACAGGAATGAATACCTCCGGCTCCTCTGGCTGTTCTCGGAGAGTCCATGCCTGATGAGCCCATCAATTCTATGAATTCAATATACTCATCTTCTTCAGGAAGCTCGGCAACGCTTGTGAGATCGCCTGTTCTCATGCTGCTGGAATGTGCCATTCCGCACACGTTGAAGATATTGTTCTTTACGTATTCATCATAGCCAATGCCTGTTATCTTCTCGATTATCATAGCAAGCAGAGTATAGCCGGCGTTGCTGTAATTACTCTCTGTACCCGGTTCACAGATAAGCTCGGCACTGAAAAGTCCGTTCAGAAGTTCCTCATCAGTGTAACCGTCTGTATAATATTTACGAGCAATCTCAATGTTGTCAGAGCCGTCTTCATTCAGCATAACATCATCAGGAAAGAACTCCCTGTTTAATCCTGCCTGCATATGAAGCAGATCATATACGGTAATATCCTTGCCTCTGTCAAATTCGGGAAAGAACTTATCAATGGTATCATCAAGTGAAAGCTTTCCCTGTTCGCAAAGCTGAAATATACAGGTCGCAGTGAACATTTTTGACAAGGAAGCTATATCGTAAGTTGTGTATGCGCTGACCTTATTCCCGTCAATATCCAATGAATTAAGTCCTGCGATAAATATTATCTTATCATCTGCAGCAAGTATACGCACACCCTTTTCGTCCTTTGACTTAGCACATTCCTTTTTCATTATATCAACGAATTTTTGGAGTTCCTCATCATCGGTGCTCCATGTATTGTCGGTCTCGTCGTAAATGAGCCCTTCTGTTACATCGAGATTAACCGCCATAACAGTTTCTGTTATAAGCGGTACTGTGGGAGTGTCTGTATCTCTTTTTTTCTCTGCACATCCTGTCATAGTTAATATCAATGCTACAATAAGTGCGTATATGTGTTTTCTCATAATTTCCTCCTCCCAAAAATGCTATATGTTATTGCTTAACTAGCTCACAATCAGAATTTTTGCCAGTGCAGCTGTTTTTCCAAATCGGGGATAAGCTGTTTCGTGCGAATGGCATTGTCAGCTTGCCTTCCTATCCCTATAAAACACGGTATCATATACTCCTCTGGGAATCCCGTCGCCTTTCTCGCCAGTGCCTCCTCGTTGCCGCAGGGGATACGAAGATTACAGCCGTATCCCTCTGCCGTTGCGGCAAGCCACAGATTCTCAATACTGCACCATATAGAAGCAAAACAATTCAAATTCGAAAGATCGGCAGGATGAAGCACATCAACTTTTTTCTTCATAAGTGGAATGATGACCGCCGCCGCATTTATCAGCATACTGTACTGTTTAGGAACAGCAATTTGATAGCTTTCCTTCTGAACAGGATCGGATATGAACGTCATTTTATCGACATCCTTAACAGTCAGATCTTTAGGAACTCCCTCCAGTACCTCGCGCATAACTGCTTTATCTGTCACAACGATAAAATGCCAGTCCCTGAAATGATCATTAGTCGGTGCTTTATAAGCTGCCTCTATAATTCGTTTCAAAGTTTCCTGCGGTATCGTTTCATCAGTAAAATCTCGAACACTGCTTCTTTTGTTTACAGCTTCATAAAAATCCATGATCTGTTCCTCCTTAAATTCCCGATTTTCTTAGTGATTTTTTACTATCCATATTATACACTGCACTATCTGCAAAAGTCAATACGGCTATACGAACAAGTCCCCGCGGGGACTTACTGTAGCTTTTTCAGGGCTTAAACTCTGCATATCTGAAATAAAAACAGCTCCTGACTTATAGCCCGGAGCTGTTTGCTCAGAAATTATCTGACACGTCTGTTATCTTCCATTTTCCGTCTTCCTTTACGACCTCGACTGTCACTGTTTCCTCAGCGCCGTAATTATTGTTTTTTATCTTTATAGAATAACCGTCGGCATTTGTTTCAGACTCAGTTATAACAGGATTATCATCGCTGAATGAATATCTGCCCCCAACAGGACGATATTCTATGTAAAGTTCGCCGTTAACGTCTATGCACTTAGGATGCTCTGTTCCAAAGAGTGAATCATACCTGCTGTTCAGAAATTCTTCTGTCATACGTATCCTGAGATAATCGTATACATCAGCAGTGGTCCTGTACAAACCGTTGGTAGACTTATGATAAACTGTTCCGTCGTAAGTAGTATATTCTGCATTCGTATCCGTCTCCACACCGCTGCCGCTCATAAGACAGTCGGCAAAGGCAAGCGCATCTCTTATGTCCATTGCTTCAGGAATAAGCGGAGCAAATGGCTTACCCGTAATATTGCGGTGAAAAGTCATACCGCCCTCATTATCGGAGCAGATCATATCGAAAGGTTTTTCAGGGCAAGCAAATTCGACCCATAGTGTATCATCGGGCTGATAGAACGAATACATATATTTTTTGCTACCGTCAAGCTGTTCCTTTGTATCAATTTTTATAGTACCATAACGTGTACCGCCATACCTGTATTTCACAGAGCAGGAGCCATCATCGTTAACTGTGAGCAGGTTTCCGATATCTTCCTGTACCCATTCTCCCACAAGATCGCTAACTGAATAATCAGACGCTGAGATATCGTCTGCTGCAGTCTGAGTGAATGCGGCTTCTGTATTTTCAGTACCGGCAGTGACTGTTGCAGAAGTGATTTCCGTGGTTTCCGAAGCAGTGGTAACATTTGTATCGTTCTTGCTTCCGTCATTCTGTTTGTCAGAACCGGTCTTTCCGCAGCCTGTCAGCGTGAATACTGCAAGCATAAAA
Source organism: Ruminococcus sp. (assembly GCF_017650195.1). GTDB lineage: Bacteria > Bacillota > Clostridia > Oscillospirales > Ruminococcaceae > Ruminococcus. Next base: position 17,525 of record NZ_JAGCFH010000273.1, read on the forward strand.
ACCAGTGTGAGTTTTGATTTTGTTCTTTTCATTTTCTTTCGATCCTTCCTGAAATAGCTTTGCTGTAAAACAGCTTTTAAATTATATCAAGTTGTTTCCATAAATCAACTGCGGAGCAGTATCTTTACTTTCTATTACCGGCAATGCAGACGAGCTGATAGATATTTACCGCAATTGATCTGCTATGTACCGTTTTTCAAATATAACATACGCATCCAAGGAGCCAAGTGTCACATCTTTTCAAAAAAACTATTTCAAAAAAGACGTAAGAGAGCAAACTCCCTTACGCCTTCTTTTCAGCTGTCAGTCATACATATCCATGTATACTGTTGAATGTTTGATCCAATCACCTGACAGTGAACTGAACATTGACCTTTGCAGCTTTTCCCATGTCACTGACGAATCGTTTACCAGAACATATTCATCTGTGTATCTGTACAATGCCGTATCTGGATTTTCTGCGGACAAATGAAGCAGATATTTATATGTTTCATCGGTATCAAGCTCTGTCTCATCACTTTTTCTCATTTTTACATGAAATTCTTCTCCGTCATAATGCAGCATACAGAAGAACAGCTGAGGATATAGGTCTTTTTCTTTCTCATACAGTTCAGGAGAAATGCCTTCCTCATACAGCACATAATTATATACACACATAACTGAAGCAGGCTTTTTCGTGTTTACGGAATCAAAAAAACTGTCCCATATCTCCTTTCCAGAAGTAATATGAGTGTCGTCCTGAACAACGACAGGGTTATTATAGGCCCATTCCAGAGCTTCTTCCGCCGTAAGGAGCTTATTATTTTCAAAAATCTCCTCAGGCGAGGGGCCTCTTTCACATACCTTAGCTGCAGAACCATCATCTTCCTGTATCGTAAATTCAGCAAAAGCATATCCTTCACTAGATGCTCCAGTCCCCCTCAGATTAATGATCTTTTTACCGATACGGTATTCACCTGCCGGCAGTTCACCGTAGATCATATCCCATTCCACGTCCCATGCAGCCGTGGCTTCCTTTTGTATAATCCATGCTTCAGATGTCCAGACGAGCTCTTCTTCATGAGGGAGATACTCAACGTCCTCCCACACGCCGCCATTTAGATTCTGTATCACAAAATAGCTTCCCGTAGATAATTCATGCACCTTCTTTCCACCTGACTGAGTACACTCTATCGTCAGACCTGTAGGCGTAACGTCAAGGGCTTTCAGCGTAATGCCCCATTCCTTTGACATAGGACCGTAAACTATATCCAACGCGGAGTCAGCGGTCACGAGATTATACCCTTGATTAACCTCTTCAAAGGTGATATTTCCACTGTAAGGAACATATGTTTGAAGCTCGATAATAGTATTGTCCTCGTAAATGCCGTAGGTACCATCAACTGTATCAAAAAGTGCTATACTGCCTTTTTCAAGAGCTTCGTTGAGCTTCGGTGCATACATCTGACCGCCCCAGAAACTGAGCTCATGATTTCTCAGGAAGCGCATATCACAGTTTACAAAGCCTACATACTGTTTATCGCTTACTACTGGAAAAATCCAATTATTCAGAGGAGCGACTACCGTATCATCTCCGACTAGAACTGATTTGAATGGCTTTGCAACTACTGCATCACGATAAGGTGCGCCGCTGATCTGCAGGGGATTTGAATCGCATGTGAAACTATCGTAGGACATCGTAAATTTCCCGTTTTCAATAACCGTCTCGTAGGGTATCTCCTCAGTGGAGCCAATTTGATCCTCTATGGAGCCCGAAGAAAGTTCGCCGCCTCCGTCGCGCATATAAAAGGAATTGTTTTTATAGAAGATCGCCGCCCCAGTAAGCGCCGAGCAGATAAGGGCCATTGAAGCGGAAACTGTTAAAATCTTTTGCCATAAAGGTCTGTGGTATATCTCAACGCCGGAAACTGACGCTGAATACTTGCCGTCTCTGTCTGACGCCCTGTTTTTAAAGAGCTCTTCGCTCCTTGCAAATAGCCTTGAAACGTCGCTGTCCGACAGAGCGCTGTAGCTTTCAGACAGCGTTTCTATGGCCTTGCTGTCCGCATTTTCAAGTATATTGAGATTAAGTTCATCATTCTGCATAGATAAGCCCCCTTACAAAGAGATATCTGCTTTTTCAAGCATTTCTTTTAGCTTTTTTACAGCCCGTCCGCTGCGGACGCGGATATTCTCTGGTGTAAGCTTCACCATGCCGGCTATCTCCGTTGCACTGCGTCCGTAGTAATATTTCTGAATGATAATGGTGGAATCAGGCTCGCCTAGCTCGGCTATCTTTCCTAGTATTATCCTGCGTTGCTCATTGGCAGCTATCTCGCTTTCTACGTCCTGCTCCGAGCACATGGATTCATCGTCTATGGAAACGGTCTCAGCACCGGATATTCTGCTTTTATACAGCACGGCTGCCTTCCTCCTTGCAATTGTACCGATAAAGCCTGACAAATCACCGCTGACATTCTTTTCGGGATTATAATAGCAATATACATCTGCGAATACATCGCAGACACATTCCTCTATATCTTCACGAGCGGCAACACTTCTGAGCCTGTTGAAAACTATTGTATATACATAGCCGCAATAAGCTTCAAACAATTCCTTATGCGCCTGTTCAGATGATTTTTTCTTTTTATCACGAAATTCCTCATGCGTCATTCGCATCACCGCCTTCAAGCTTATATAAATGCATTTATTTGGGCTTTCACTAGATCTATTGTAAATTATACATCAAAACATAACACGCATCAATATATTATTATGTTTTAACTATTATACCCATATATAACATGCAGCGGACCGGTTTAGTATTAAAACTAAATCAGTCCGCTGCTTTAGATCGAATATGTTGACGTTCACATAAATATGACCGTCAGCTTTTACAGATATAATTACTTTGCCGGCTTGACCTTCCATTTGGCGTTTTTATTAGCTCTAGTCACATAATAGGTCTCGCTTCCGGAAACGATATGATACTTATTGTCATTGATTTTTTCATAGCCTCCAGATTTTCCGTCATACTGACCTCCGGTGATGCTGAAAGTACCGACATTACCGCCAAATGACGGACTGGCGCTGAAGGTGCCCCCGTCTTCCATGTTTCCGGAGCAGCTGACCAGACAGCCAAGCATAAAGGTACTGATAAAAATAGTGAAGATTAGTTTTTTAAATGTGGATCTCATTTCTTACCTCCGTTAGTGTAGTGTAGTTAGTGTAACAAATAATAGTATCCGTTTAGATTATAACATTTGATAGTATCCGTGTCAACCTTTTACATATTAGGGCCATATAGAAAATTAATATACCGATGTTTAAAATCTTACGCTTTTTGTTTGATAATATTGACATCCAACCGTCTATACTGTATCATGGAACACATAAGGTGGTAATTTATATCCTAAAAAAATGCTAAAGGACTGATTCCAATGGAAAGCGTGATAAGGAAGATTTAAGCGATCTTATAATTTGTGTGCATATCAGAAAAGTGTGAATTTAAACATATAAGCAAACGTCTCTTTACCGAAATACGGTTAATCCAAAAGGAGAATGAAAAATGTTTGATACCAGATTTGAACACACATATACAGCCCTTGTAAAAATATGGAATAAATATCCCGATATCAAGCTCAAGTATTTGAAAACAAATGGCAGCGAGGAAGAAACCATTGACCGATTCATTCAGAACAACTACAGCGAGTGCTTCTTTGAAATGGAACAGGTGATTGAACGGTATTACGGCGAAAGCCGAAATATCCCTAGCCATAAGATAAGAGAGTTCTTCTCCCGTTATTTTGGAATGTTTTGGTATTCAGCCTTAAAAGAGGATTAAAAAGAGCCCTCTCAGTTCAATCGTCAGATTGGACCGAGAGGGCATTTTACGTTATTCTGAGAAATATGCAGCTGCGACCGCTGTTTATGTATTCCACGCTCCGCGAGCCGGACATTGTTATCGTATGTTCCTTCTCTCGGGGTGTTCAGCGTAGTATCTTTCCTTATCCTTGTACATTGCCTCGTCTGCTATTCTCATAGCATCCGTGATACTGCTTTTCAGATCGTTATAGAAACAGCCAACTGAAAAGCAGACCTTGTCCGGATCAGACGCTCTTTGCCTCAGCATGAGAACTTTTCTGCTGAACTCCTCCTCGGAGCAGTCGGATACTATAACCATGAATTCATCGCCGCCTGCACGGTATATCTCGTCTCCGATAAATATCTCCTGAAGGAGCAGCGCAGCTTTTTTTATGAGCAGATCGCCGGCGGTATGTCCTCCTTTATCATTGACCGTTTTCAGTCCGTTCAGGTCGGAAAATACGACGCCATAAGGCTTGTCTATTATGTTCTTTCCTGATAGAATCTTATCCACCCTGTTGTTCATTGCGTTGCGGTTATTTATACCTGTAAGTATATCCGTAAAGCTTATATGCTCCAGCTGTTGCATCATATTGTAGCTTGCTATCTCGGATGACAGGAAGAACGTTGTAAGCTCCAGCGTATCCTTGATACGACGGGAGTTTTCAGTATCAAAATTTGAAGCCCATATATATCCCAGCAGCTCGTTCTTGAACATCAGCGGGAACAGTACTATGGTTTTTCCGCCTGCACTTGTGATAGAATGGTGCCATACAGGGTTCCTTTCCCTGACGAGCTCCATATCACTCTCGTTTTTTATGATGAGACAGTTGCTGCCTCCGATAGTATCCAGCCACGAATAAGCGATATCATAAAAGGCGTCGTCCACATATCTGTCCATAGGGAGAAGCTTGCTGTCCTTTGAAAAAGCCTCGCAGAGCACAGAGCACTGACGCGTGACGGTATCCATAAGCAGTATGCAGCAATGCTCGGAATCGCAGAGGTCGCGGATATCCGAACAAACTGCCTTCATAGCCGCCCTGAAATCGTCGGGGTTCTGGAGCTTGATACAGGTCTCAAGCACAGAACAGGCTATGTCTGCCGAGAGAGCGGACAGCCTTTTTGCGTCCGGCTTGAAATTAATCTCCATTATGTACAGACAGTAGCATATATCTCCTTCGTCCGGCATCAGGGGCACAAAGGTCATATTGAACCATATATCATACCTTGCAGGGTGCGCGTAAGAGTGTATGCACTTCTTTTTTACGGCAGCCTGATAGCAGGCTTCTTCAAAGTTCAGATC
>NZ_JAGCFH010000274.1 GCF_017650195.1 Ruminococcus sp.
CCATAACACCTATTCTTCCTCTTTTTCATTTTCAGAAGCTTTATCAGTGCTGTCCATGTTATCTGTGATCTCTGCTGCTTTCAACTCGCTCTGGAAGCGCATATACGTATATACCGCAAAAGCGATATCTGCAACGATGAATGCTGCACCTATAATTCGGGCTGTAGTCAGATCCATTGAACTGTCCTTAGCCGTAACTATCTTGAACGCCAGATAGGCTATATACGCTGCAACCACTGCTCTGAGCAGAGCTGCTTTTCCAGCTTTTGAGCGCTTGGCTTCGTCATATTTTATACCATTCATTTCCCGTTTCCTTTCAGAATGTTCAACGTAATTGCGGCTTAGGAGCTGCGCCGCAGTTCCTAAGCCGCACAAAGATATATTAACCAGCCTTGCCGGTCTTTTTATTGGATACAACGTCAAAGATAACAGCTATAAGAAGAACTGCACCCTTGACTACGTACTGCCAGTTATTGTCAAGGCCCTTAATAGACATACCCTGATTGATAACGCCAAGGAGTATAGCTCCTACAACCACGCCGCCTACAGTACCGCTTCCGCCGTAAGCTGAAGCGCCGCCGATGAAGCATGAGCCGATAGCGTCCATTTCAAAGGAGTTACCTGTATCGCCATTTACAGAACCTACACGGGCTGCAACAAGGAGTCCTGAAAGACCTGCGAGGAGCGACATTGAGGTATAAGCCATGAAGTATACCTTATTGGTATTGATACCTGAGAGCTTTGTAGCCTTTTCGTTTCCGCCGACTGCGTAGAAATAACGTCCGAAAGCTGTCTTTGAGGTAATGAAAGCGTATATGAACACTACTGCGAGCACCCATATAGCCATTACAGGTATACCTTTATAGTGTGCAAGCTTCCATGTGTAAGCGAGCACGAGAGCATCTATAACGAGTATCTTTGCAAACTGTGATAAAGCTGATACTTGCTTGTAACCCTTCTTTGCCTTCTTTACACGATTAAGTACAGTTACCGCAATAAGAACAGCAGCAATTATAATACCCAGAATGAAAGCCGACCACTTTACATTCTTTGTGTCAACTCCCGGTATCTCGATATAAGAAGCGAAGATATCAAGGAATTTCTTTCCAACACTTCCCTCTGTCTGCTGGATAGCGATTGTCTTTGAATCAAGTATCGCACGTCCGATTCCTCTGAACACGAACATTCCCGCAAGGGTACAGATAAAAGGCGGTATATGTATATATCCGATCCAGAATCCCTGCACCATACCGATAATGCAAGCAAAAACCAGGCATAACAGAATAACGACTATCGGATCGATACTTTTCTGGGTCAACATCTTGGCGGCTATAGCACCTATTAGGCAGACGGTGGAGCCTACTGAAAGGTCGATGTTACCGCCAGTGAGGATACACATGAGCATACCACAGGCAAGCACGAGAACGTAAGCGTTCTGTATAAGAAGGTTTGAAAGGTTCTGCGGATAGAGAAGTCTCTTTTCCGTCCACCACGAGAAGAATATAAATACCACGACCAGCGCAATGACCATGGTGTATTTTTTTATGAATGTTTTAACGTTCATATTAAACTCCTTAGATCATTTATTTTTTGTCGGACTGAAGTATAGCTGACATGATCTTTTCCTGCGTTGCTTCCGAAGCAGGCATCTCAGCCACCATCTTGCCCTCGTTCATTACGTATATACGATCGCACATTCCGAGCAACTCGGGCATTTCTGAGGATATCATAACAACAGATTTTCCTTGTGCTACAAGGTCATTCATTATGCAGTATATCTCATACTTTGCACCAACATCGATACCTCTTGTGGGCTCATCGAGAATGAGCACCTCAGGATCGGCAAACATCCACTTGGCGAGCAGCACTTTCTGCTGATTTCCACCTGAAAGATTACCTACCGCCTGCTGGACAGAAGGCGTCTTCGTGCGCAGCTTTCCCTTGTATTCCTCTGCGACAGCATTTTCCTTGTTGATATCGACGATACCCTTATTGCATACCTTTTCAAGACGCGCCATAGTGGTATTCTGAGCAATGCTCTGTTCAAGGATAAGACCGTTTCCCTTTCTGTCCTCGGTAACGTAAGCAAGACCTGCCTCGATAGCGTCACGAACAGTCCTGAGAGTCTTTTCCTTGCCGTCGATCTTGATATCTCCACTGATATTCGTACCATAGGATCTTCCGAAGATAGACATTGCAAGCTCTGTACGTCCTGCGCCCTGTAAGCCTGAAAAGCCTACTATCTCTCCGCGATGAACATTGAAGGAAACATTGTCAACGACCTTTTTCTCGTTGTATATCGGATGATGAACACTCCAGTTCTTTACTTCCATGCCAATCTTATCGCTGACGTTATGCTCACGTGCAGGATAACGGTCGCTGAGCTCACGTCCTACCATTCCTCGTATGATTCGGGCTTCATCAATATTATGACCTTCGTTGTCGATAGTCTCAATAGTAGAGCCGTCACGGAGAACGGTTATCTTATCCGCAACATAAGATATCTCGTTGAGCTTATGGGAAATAATGATAGATGTCATGCCGTTCTTCTTGAATTCAAGAAGAAGATCGAGGAGCATCCTTGAATCCTCTTCATTAAGAGAGGAGGTAGGCTCGTCAAGTATCAGCAGCTTTACGTTCTTGCTGAGCGCCTTGGCAATCTCAACCAGCTGCTGCTTGCCCGTTCCTATATCTTTTATAAGAGTGGTCGCCTCTTCCTTAAGGCCGACCTGCTTCATGTGCTTTGCTGCATCGTAGTATGTCTTGTCCCAGTCTATTCCGAAGCGTCCCTTGCGCTCGTTTCCGAGGAACATATTCTCACCGATAGAGAGCTCAGGAATAAGAGCGAGCTCCTGGTGTATGATTACGATTCCCTTTTCCTCACTGTCGTGCAGTGTCTTAAACTGGCAGACCTCACCGTTGTATACGATATCGCCGGAATATGTTCCGAAAGGATAGGTACCGCTTAGTACATTCATAAGCGTTGATTTTCCTGCGCCGTTTTCACCAACGAGGGCGTGGATCTCTCCCGGCTTTACCTGAAGATTTACATTATCAAGTGCCTTAACGCCCGGAAATTCCTTAGTTATTTTTTTCATTTCGAGAATAAATTCTGCCAATTATATCCCTCCTTTTACCATGTCTGATATACTTTCTGAAATCTCGGTCAGGTAAAGTATTTCCGAACACAATTTTTTTCATTTAGAAAAAAGGGCGGACTAATCCCGTCCCCCCTTTTTTCAGACATATATTATTTTTTATTACTTCATCATGTGGTTGAAGCTGTTGATTCAAGATACTTGTTATCGCTATCCCACTTGTAAAGACCTGTGTCTACAAGCTTATCCAGTGAATCCTTAGTGATAACATAAGGAACAAGTAAATATGAAGGAACAACCTTTACATTGTTGTCATAAGATGATGTATCAAAAGTAGCTTCAGCAGAAAGGCTGAGGCTTCCGTCAGGTGTCTGACCAGAAAGGATAGCCTTTGCAACATCGAGAGTAACGCCTGCTTCGTCGCTTACGTTCTTGTATACTGTCATTGACTGCTTGCCGTCAACGATATTCTGAAGGTTAGCGATATCGCCATCCTGACCTGTTACGACAGGTGTATTGCTTCCGCTGTAGTCAGAAGAGATAGCCTGTGCAACACCGAGAGCTGTTGAGTCATTTGAGCAGAGCGCAATATCGAGCTGTGTTCCGTCAGAATAGTAAGAAGCAAGTGTGTTCTGCATATTTGCAAGAGCTGTATCTGTTGACCACTTAGGAGTTGCAACCTGCTCGAATGTGGTCTTGCCCGAAGGAACCTTGAGCTTTCCTTCGTCGATATAAGGCTTGAGAACGTCGAATGCTCCATTGAAGAAGAATCCAGCGTTGTTATCAGCAGGGTCACCTGCTGTGAACTCTATATTGAAAGGACCAGCCTCGCTGTCAAGCTTAAGAGCGTCGCGTACAAACTCGCCCTGGAGCTTACCAACAGTATAGTTATCGAATGATACATAGTATGATACAGCGTCTGTATTCATGATAAGACGGTCATAAGCGATAACAGGGATATCTGCTGCCTTAGCGTCAGCAAGTGTCTGAGAGAGGGTCTCACCGTCGATAGCAGCGATAAGAAGAAGATCTACCTTATCAGCGATCATTGACTGGATATCATTGTTCTGCTGTTCTGTTTTGTTATCTGAGTACTTCAGATCAACCTTATAACCTGCATCCTCGAACTGAGCCTTGAGGTATTCACCGTCACGGTTCCAGCGCTCGAGAGACTTTGTAGGCATAGCTATTCCGACTGTCTTAGAGCCGTTGTCACTGCTGCTTTCGTCTGCCTTTGTTGTTGTCTCGTCAGACTTAGCTGTGGTTGTGGTCTTGGTTTCGTTGTTGCTTGAGCTGGTATCTGTTGTGCTTGAATTGTCACCGCATGAAGCCAGCGAGCCTAACATAACCATAGTAGAGAGTACTGCAATAATCTTTTTCATTTTGTTTTTCCTCCTTAAATGTTAAAATTAATATGTGAAAAAATTGTTGCCATACATTAATATATAACTTTCACTAATACTTAGTATTTTACACAATTATGCCTCTCATGTCAATATGTTATATGTTATCTTTGGTTGATTGAATAATTCAACAGTAGTATTTATGTGCAAAATGCCAATTGACTATCATAATAATATAACTTTTGTGCCTTTTTGTACACAAAAAATCTACATTTTTGCGCTTGAAAACATATCTGCGCCGACATTTATGCAGTTTCACCAATGATAAGAAGAAAGGTCCGAATCTGTGTCCGGACCTTCCGTTAATCAATAAAGCCTCTTTTTCCATTTTCGTATGAACACAGCCGCGGCTGCTGCAAGAAGTGCAACTACACCACAGCACACCTTGAACCATGTCTTGTGAATGAGTATCCTCATTCCGTTTTTAGTAACAAGTATGTTCTTGTATTCGTACTCCCTGACATTGTCAGCCATATCGGTAAGAACGATCTTTATATCCTGAGAGTGACTCGAATTTGGTATCTCAAAGGTACACTCGTCATTATAATAACTCCTTCTTACCTCCTTTCCATCTATGAATACGTGTATTTCCTTAAGTATAAGATTATCCGTAACTGAAAGGCGGGCTGTGATGCTTTCATTCTTGTACGCCGTATTTTCTGCGATATTCAGAGGTATACAAAGGGGCTCTGTTTTGTCAATGTAGAACTCTACGTCGGCGTTCTTTTTATCGGAATCGCTTATATTTATGTTTCCTGCCGCGTCCCTTGAATGTATTGAAACGGAATACTTCGCATCCTTTTCAAAGTTCTTGGCAAATACTGTATACACATATTCCGACCATTCATCATCTCCGCCACGATACTTTACGCTGTAATCTTCACCCTCCTTGAGTTCTATCATCTCGGAATCCTTTGTAATGAATACGTTCTGAGGTGACGCATGAGCGTCTGGGTTGCGCTCTGTGATAATGATATCCTGCTCGTTGGCAATAAACCTTCCGCGTATCTTTCGCGTATCATCGTCTATCTCGAATACAGAGCCGTATCTGTTGACAGAGAACTGAAAATCCTTCTCAATCTTGTTGTCAGCGTTGTCCTTGGCACTTGCCTTTACCTTGTATATATCGTCGTTCTCTTCCTTATCCGGGATATTATCGAAGACGTATTCGTAGCCTCCTGCCACCTCATTGAGAGTACCTCCGAGATTAAGATTGTTTCCGCGGTTTGCACCGTCCACCTTGACCTTTATGCTGTCCTTGTCGATATTGGTATCCTCAAAGACGATACGCGGTCTTATTTCAGAGCCGTTATTTGATCTTATTACCTCTCCTACGCCGATAGAAGGCTTTTTACTGTCAATGCAAAAGCGTCCCGTGTAGGCTTCCATCTGGTTGCCGGCTTTATCCTTTCCGGATATCCTTACAACATACTCGCCGTCCCTGCTGAAATCCACAGAGGCGGAACTTTCGCTTCCAATGGTCTGCCAGGAGGAGAATGCCGGGAAGTCATAGGAGCTGCCGTTATATGTTCCACTAACCTCTATGAGCCGCGGGTCGAAGTTCTTGTCAGTTATGGTAAATACAGCCTTTACAGCCTGATTATAGTAATGTTCGTTTGCAATGCTGCCGTCAAAGGCTTCTTTTAATACAGGAGGAGTAGTATCAATAATGAAGCTCGCCGTCTTCTCTTCTGCCTTTTGGTCGCACATATCCGTACAGTTTACCTTTAGCAGATAATCGCCGTCGTCCTTGAACTCTCTTACAGCACTGTATACAGCCGTATCAGTACCCTCCGCGCCTCCTGTCAGCTTCCATTCCAGCTTCTCCTTGACACCGTTTACAGTGACCTCCATGCGTTCCTCATCGAAATTGCGCTCAGTCACCTCTATTACAGCTCGTCGTTCCTTGCTGAATATATTACTGTCAGATTTTTCATCAGCTCCGTTCTCGTCAGTAAACCTTATTTTCACCTCTGGAACCGTTTTATCTATACTGAACCTTACAGGCTCCGTCATGGAGGTATAATTTCTTGCATTGTCCCCAAAACCAAGCTTTATCGTATTTCCGTTCGTGTTCTCGGAGACAGTTATATCCCTTTTTACCGCCTTTACAAGACCGCCTTCCTCATCTCTGTCGGTTATTTCCCATTCGCCGTCCTCTGAGGGAATGACATAGCTTTCAGTCTCGTGTCCTGAAGCCGTCAAATCTATACTGCCGATGCCTGAAAAACTGTCCTGTACTATGAGCGTAGCCTTTACGTCCCCACTGTACAGTGGATTTCCCAAAGCGTCCTTATAAGGAGTAACAGGAAGCTCGACCTTTGCCGAGGACGTTTCCATGTGCTTGCTGTAGCTCTCGGTAATAATACCACAGGATAAGACATCTTCGGAGGATCTTGTGACATTGCTGACAGCTTTAGCGCTTACCGTGCCCTTGAAATCAGCAGGAATAGTCAATATAAAGGATTTTCTGTGCGGAGAGTCCTTATTCTCGATTACACGTGTACTCTCTTCTCCGCTGTTCTTATCGCTGAATGTCACCTCTATGCTTCCAATACCGGAGCTGTGCTCGCCCTCTTCCACAACTATCTCCAGCTGTGCTTCTCCGCTGGCAAATTCCCTGTATTCAAAGCTGCCTCCGTCGCTGATAATGTTCCTTCCGTTTAAATTAAGCCCTGTGACTTTTGGCACGGAGCTATCCATGAAGCTTGAGAGCTCAGCCATATTGCTCGTCTTGCCGGCATAGTCCGAAGCAGTCAGCTTTACGTGGATACTGCCGTCGTTATGCAGGCTGTACTCTTCCCCTACAGGTATTCTGACCTCGCCGCAAACAAGCTCAACATTAAATCTTTCCTTTTCACTTCCCTTTGCGAAAACAAGCCTGTAATCACCGTTTTTCAGCTTGTCAATATCTATGCTCTTATCCGCAACGCTTATACGGCAAGACCTATCGTTTATGGTTATGTCAATAGCCTCGATGCCTGAGCATATATCCGGATTTACGTCCTCAGCACTTATCGACAGTACTATGTCCTCAAATTCTCTAAACCATGTCTTGCTGCTCTGCGAAGCGACCTCGGTATAGGTCTTATTTTCGTCGGAAATATCCTTTATACTACATATGGGCTTTTCATCGTCGATGATGAAGCTGAACTTATCACCCTTCTCGCTACTCTTCCAATATGCCTTGTTGCCCATATTGTCCTCGGCAACAATGATGGCCGGTATCTTCCTGTTTTTGCCGTTAAGGTCAGTATCGGAAATCTTGTATATGTATCCGCCTCTGCTTCGATCGTAATACATCTTTTGGCCGTCAGTTTCCTCACCGAGAGCTAGTGTAAGCTGCCTTACTCCGGAGCCGTTCATGTCATCTGCTTCGGCGATAATATACGCCCCTTCTTTAAGAACAAAGATACTGCTGCTTCCCTGAGCATTCGGAGCTCCCTCAGCCGATATCTTATCATTCTTTACCACAGGAGCCTGACCGTCTATCCTGACATGAACTGCCGCATTTTCACTGCTTATATTATAACTGTTATCCACTGCCGAAATAGTGATATACTCGTCAATAACAGCATTTTCCTTTTCGCTATCAGCCGTGAAGTTTATCACGAATCTGCCGTCTGAGTCAAAGGAAAGCTTGGGTATACAGTGAGAATCTGCACTCTTGTTTTTATCTGCAATTATGTACACGTCAAGGAGACTGTCTATTTTTTCGGCGCTTTGAGTAAGTCCTGTGATTGAAGCCTTAAGCTTCTTAACAGCTGCAGCTTTTTCGTCATCTTCAAGCTCATCAGCCGCATCAAGCTTTGCCTGTTCGGCAGCTATCAATTCTCTGTAGTAGCTTCTCAGATCGCTCCTGAGCCCGGAAGCATCCTTTCTTAGTAGCGTCCTGAAATAGCCGTAGGTATTTTCGTAGTCCGAATACTTTTCGTCTACCTTTTCAAAAGGCAGCTCAAACAACTCGTTTATGACAGCTGCTTCCGCAGTACGCATATCTTCAGTTTCGACATAGGGCTTGAGCTCTGCAGTATCTCTCCAACCGTTTTCCGGTCTGTCAAAACGATAATTCTTTGCGATGATCGAATTTATCTCACGGCTGTCGCCTGAGCCTGCATTTATGAATCTGTCATATATATTTTGCAGTTCCTTTTTATCGAAATAGGAAAGGCTGCTGCTAACATTATCCAGTTTCTCATTATCCGTCACGGAAAGCTCAACATCAAGCCCATTCCTACCTGACCAGCCGCCATCTATGCCGTCTGCAGAGGTCTTAACCGAGCTAACCTTCGGTGCGGTTCTGTCCAGATAGAAGCAGATACTGTTATTCAGGCTGTCGGTGTACTCTCCGTTTTCGCCCTCAACAATATTTCTTACAAGGATAAAGCCAGAATCGTCAGGATTGTCTATGGTCACAACGATCTTCTTGTTCTTGTCTCCTAGCAGATAGCTGTCAGATTTTAGCGCACCGTTTTTCTGCGTGTTTATAATAGCTCTTTTATTTTTAAACTCGTCCCCAAACTTCATAAGCTCCACAGAGGTATCCATGGACTCAATAGTATAACAGTTGTCGCTCCTCTGCGTGATATCACTGCTAGGATCGTAGACGAAAGCGTCGTCGCCACTTTTTGCGAACTTCTTGTATATAAGCGTGACCGAGGTCATATCATTCCTATAGCCGAGGCCTATACAGTTGCTGTTCTTTTCCAGTGCGGTAAATACATTCTGATAAATATCGTTCTCATCCCCGGCATAGATATAGCTTTTCAGGAAGCGGTCCTCATCATAAAGTACCGGCACCTCGTAGGTAAAGCCTGCGTTTTCGGCTGTAACGGGAACAATGTACTGATCCACTATATCGTCGCTGCCAAAATACTTAACTATAACTTTTACCGACTCATCTATACCTGAGACTGTCAGCTTGATATCATTCTTATATCCGAACTCTTCAGTTTCGAGTATCTTATCAAGATTGAATGAGCCGTTATCGTCTGCTTTGAAGCGCTTAACGGTATCTCCGCTCCTGACCTCAAACCATATCTTCTTGACGCCTGCGTTCGACCTCACAGACAACGAACCGATATCATTCCACCTGACGCTGTAGCTCTGCTTTCCAGAGGAATATTTCTTTTCGCTGTCCTCAAGATGATAATCGGTATGGGAGGAGAAGTTGAGTGTGAATCTTCTTGGAGCGATGACAATATCGCCACTGCCGTTACTCTTCAGCACGAACTTATCAGTTTCCATGTCCTCTCTAACAAGAACTGCATTTTCATCAAGCTTTACGCTCACCGCATCCGCACTTCCGTTTGCAGTATACAGCTTCGAGGGCGTTATCAGCAATTCAGAACCTGCCTTGTAGTAATCGAAGATGTCTCTCGTCTCTTTTCCGTCAGCGTCCTTCACAGAAAAAGTCACAGCTTCCATCGGAGCGGTATTCTTAGGATTCTCGTAGATCATGCTGTACTTGTAGTATACCGTGAAATGGAGCTCGTCCTCAGTTGAAGTATCGGGATTGTATATAAACAGATAGGGATTGGAGATAGCCCATGAATCCTCAGTATTAACCTTAAGATTCGCAGGAACCGTACAAAGTCTCTCTCGATCTCCCGGAACGTTCTCTCCGTGCTCAAATACATATCCAGGGAATAAGCTTCCTAAAAGGAAACTCATATCCGTACTGTTAATGTCAGTGTTGTCGGCTATCAGCTTGTAAGTCTTCTTAGCTGTAGTTGTTGTGGTGGTAGTGATAGTAGTGGTAGTGGTGGTAGTGACAGAGGTAGTAGTTGTAGTCGTTTCTTCTATTGGCGGATCCTGCTCTTCTTCCGGAACAGTCGGTCCCGCAGGTTTGGAAGTTTCATGGTCTTCATTCGAAGCCTCTCCAGCACCAGGAACCCCAGCCATACTGCGATCGCCAGTTTGAGCCGTCGCAACAGCCGTTATCTCTGCTGCTGGCATCACGCACATTGTATGCGCAACAAAAACGAGTGCAGCCGCAAAGGCTATTTTTTTCCTGAGATCAAATAACCCTTTATTCACTTTGATCTACCTCCTTTTCTGATTATAAGCACCATTGCCGTTCCGAGCTCCAGCAATACAGCTATTATCGCAGGAACGAGCATACCACTCTGTTTTTCCTCTTCATTTAATGGCTCGGCAAGAGCATCCTCCGCTGAGGCAATCGTCGTCAGCGTTTCTCCCGGAGAATCATATAGCTTCTGCACAGCCGTTTTCGATACCTTTTCCCTTTCAGTCGCTGGCGGCACTGTAGAAGTCGCAGTCTCCGTAGAAGTGGTAGTCTCCACGTCAGATACAGCCTCCACAGCGGTTTCCGTGATAGCTGTCTCCTGTGCCTCAGGTTCAGGAGTATTTTCCTGAACCGTAAACGTAGCACTGCTATCGGTTATGATTATGCAGCCGCCCTCAAGACATGAAAAATCCTCCTCATAGAAACGCGCAGACCTCTTATTGTAGGTATCTATGAATATCTCCTCGCTGTCACTGTCTCTTAGAAGAGCTACCGAGTAAGTTCCAACGCTGATATCTCCGGGAATGTTTATCCTAAGACGTCCTATCTCCCTGTCTCCCTGAAAGCGTTCACCGTCTGCCGTAAAGCATATAGCCTGAGTATTTTCGCTGTCTCCGCAGCTACTCACGTATACTCCAGCGATGCCGTCTACGACCGTGCTTGCAAGATCAGAGTCAAAGCTAAGTCTGCTGTCAAGCTCCACGATGATTTTCAGGGCAGAAAATCCCGGATTATTATGAACATACACAGGTATCTCCGCAACAGTATCTCCGTTCATGCTGCTTTTGTCAATCTCAATGCTGTCAGCTGAAATTCCGAGGTCCTCCGGCGGCGGATAGTATGCAGCCTCAGCAATACATATACTAACTGTGTTAACTGCTGTGATAGCTGCCGCCAAGCCTCCCAAAAACGATCCTTTATTCATTTACTTCTCCATTTACTGTCGATTACATCGGGA
Source organism: Ruminococcus sp. (assembly GCF_017650195.1). Classification (GTDB taxonomy): domain Bacteria; phylum Bacillota; class Clostridia; order Oscillospirales; family Ruminococcaceae; genus Ruminococcus. The sequence continues at coordinate 11,488 of NZ_JAGCFH010000274.1, forward strand.
TCAGCGTTTATAACAAGGATATTCCGTGTCATTCTGAAATCGCCTTCCTCGCCTTCAACGCTCACAACTATAGTTGCGTCCGCTGTTTCTTCCTTCTTTGGCGCCACCACCACTGTGATCTCGCCCTTCTCGAGCTCCTCGCGGAACTCCTCATCATCTGCTTCGGCAAGAGCCATAGGATCAGTCCTTGCACGAGGAGCAGCCATTGATGACTGAGCGGTGCTTTTTCCGGCTCTGAGCTCTGAAATCATACCCGAAACTATCCTATACCTTGCCGCTATCAGTATCGCCGTAAGCATAAGCACGGCACCTATGCCTAGAAATATTTCAGACAGTATTTGCCAGTAGAACGAACTCATTCCGCACCTCCCGTCACTCCGAACCGTTGACGCTCTCAATAACGTCCCCGTATATCTTTAATATATATTCCTTTGCTTCGGCAGCAGAGCCCTCCTTTGCGATGATGCCCTCCGTCTTTTCACGTATATTCTCTATCAGCTCTCTCTGCTCCGCGAAGGTTATGCCTGCTTTTGCAAACTCCTTCATATTTGTATTCTCCAAATTGAGAATGGTCATGTAGGTCTCAAGTATGATTATATCCGAGCCCGCATTCTCGGTCTCCACAAGCTTGTTCAGCTCATTCATACTCTTCCAGAGGTCAGCCGGCTCCATTTTGTTTATGACCTCGTTTTCCTTGTTACGGGACAGAGTGAAAAATTCACCTATCGTGCAGTATACCTGAGCAATCTCGAATTTTTCCGGAGCTCGTTTCCTAAACTCAGCAGTCTGAGCTTCCCTGAACCATTTTATAGCAGATCTCTTTCCGTTTGTGCCGCCGTCATCCGCCGAATCGCTGCCGTAAAAATAATAGTACCAGTAGAGTATGCCGAGCTCGAATGCCACATCTTCATACTCCGGATCCTTTTTCAGCAGATTTATGTTCTCATTGATGAGCCTTAGTATCTGTCCGGCTTCTTTTTCATCAAAAACGTCATCTGTTTTGTAAAGCTCTATCAGCTTTATGTATGCATCAGAATAGGAGCCGTCAGCGTTTATCACGTCTTCAAAGGCAGAGGTCTTTTCCGAATAGGTGCTCGCGTTCTCAGCCTTTGCCACAAGTTTGTTGAAGTTCTCACTCCTGCCCTTACTTGCCATCATTCCCGAAAAGCCAGAAAAGGCAAGTGACACGGCTGCAAGTCCTGCGATTATTCCAGTCGCCTTGACATAGGTATGGTTTTCCGCCTTGTCAAGCTCTGCATAGAGCTCATCACAGGAACGGTATCTCTTCGCCCTGTCGTCGTTCACGCACTTTCGTATGATACGGACTATAGCCGCGTTCATGTTCTTGTCAAAGACAAAGCGCTCCGCAGAGCTTACGAGCTTACCATTGACAGAAACGTTCATGGGCTTTTTTCCCGTGAGCATATAATAGCAGGTCGCGCCTATATTGAATATATCCGTCTTTTCATCAAGCTCCTCACGCCTGAACTGCTCAGGAGCCGCATAAGCCGGAGTATACGCGAAAGTACCCTCTCTTCTTTCAATGACCGAGCCGAAATCGATAAACTTAAGCCTTCCCAACTTCTCCGGATGCTTTGAGTTTTCAAGGTCCTCTGTATTCCTTACCACCATTATATTATCAGGCTTCATATCACTGTGTATGAAACCACATTTGTGTATAAAGGACATCGCCGAGCATATATCCTTTGCATAGCGCAGCAGCGTTTTCGGTTTAAATGAATCGTATTTCAGCAGCTTCTCCATAGTCACACCGTCAATATAATCCTGAACGATATAAAGAGCATTCGGGTCATTGTCTATGATCTCAATAATATTAGGAAATAAGGAATTGTTTACATCCTTTTCGTAGAACTGCTTGATAAGGAGGGATTCCTGACGGGCATTGTAAGCGTCTGTGCCGTTTGTCTTCATTACCTCTTTCACAGCACGCTGAGCGTCGTTGGCTTTCATATCCAGAGCGCGGTAAACTATAGAGGTGCCGCCTTTTCCGACAACGCTGTCGATCTTGTATCTGTTTTCAAGGATAAATCCTTTGTTAAGCAATCCGATCTCCCCACTTTCAGCAGAGCTTGACCATAAGCGCTGTTATATTGTCCTTTTCGCCGCGTTCGATGACCTTATTCTTAAGCTTTTCAAGATTGGCAGTCATAGCCTTTTCGTCCCTGTTCGCAGAGGGACACAGAGCCTTCCCAATCTCTTCGGCAGAGATTTTTTTCCGGAAGCCGTCAGAGCACAGCATATAGCACTCGCCCTCGCTGTAATCGGCTATGCTGAAATCGTATGAGGTATCCTCAAGACCTGCTCCTATACAGTTCGTAAGCTGGTTCTGACGTGGATCCTTTTCAGCCATTTCCTCGGTTATGATACCGTTCCTTACCTCCTGACCGACAACGGAGTGATCCGAGGTAAGTATATCTATGCTCCCGTCGGTTATCCTGTAAAGCCGTGAATCTCCCACATGGGCTATAAGGATATGCCTAAGCTGAGGGATTATCAGAAGAGATGTAAAGGTCGTCGCCATATCTGAAGAGCGTGAAGCCGCATAATCGTTGATACGGCTGTTCAGCTCGTGAAGGCGGTCGTCCATAGCCTCCCTTATTTTCAGTATGGAAGATCTGCTTCTCATATGCTCTGCAAAATCATTAGCGAACCACTCGCTCATGCGCTTGCACACGTAAGCGCTCGCCTTTTCGCCGCCGGAAAGTCCGCCTACTCCGTCACAGACCGCTGCAAAAAATATCTCTTCGCCGTCGAACTCTGCGGTATTTATAAAAAGTGAATCCTGATTTACCTTCCTGACTGCTCCCTCAGTAGTAACAAAAGAAAAAACATACTTCATAAAGCTTCACCCTCAGTTCTCTTCGTAGAAGGTGTATGATATACCGTAATACAAGAAATTGCAGCCCGAGAATATACTGCTGCTCTCACCGATAGTCACCTCGTCCCCTTCTACTGAAAGGGAGGTGCAGGATTTGTTTTCTATGGATATGCTGTGTCGGCTTTTCTGATTCTCACGGCTTATGATAATGCCGGAAAGTTCCGCACAGGTAAAGGGATAAACGAATATAGGAACCTTTTCCTTACTGGATGTATTCAACAGATAGGCTATGTGCTTCATGCCTGTCTTTTTCAGGTCGTCTGTCTTTGCCTTCAGCTCGTTCTTCCTGCCCACGATAACCGTGGGAGAGTCACCTGTATTCACCGTGAATACGAAGGGGATATCATAGATGTAGAACGTATCACCGGAATTCAGCTGCTGCTTTTTTATTTTCTCCCTTCCGCCTTCAAAACTGCTCAGGAAGGTGCCGTTTGATGACCCCTTGTCCTCGATGTAGAACGTTCCGTCCTCAAAAGTTATAACAGCATGAAGTTTTGACACAGTCCCCTTGTCAGTGAGAGCAAGGTCGTTGTCAGCCTTTCTGCCTATTGTAAACGGGAAATCTGCAATTGGTATCTCCCTGTTTGCTGAGTCTTTCAGAAATGCGGCACAATCCGCAGCTTTAGGCTTGCTCACGACGATAGTGTGATCCTGATCTTCTGCCTGCGCAGGTGCTGAAGGCTTAGACGCGCCCTCTTTGCTGCCTGCTCCTGACTTGGCCTCTGCTACTCTTATGGAAGCAGAACTCATAGGAACTCCGAGAACGTCGTGGAGAAAAGTATAGAGGTGGTTATATGTAAGACCTATACTGCGGTCACGCTGGCTTTTAAGGTTATCTTCAAGGAAAAGAGCATACTTTTCCATGACTGTTTTATCCGCTCCCTCTATATTCGCATTCTTATGGAGCTTGTATAGGAACTTCGCCAGATTCGAGCACTTGTACATATTTATCATCAGAGGCAGGTACGCTACCAGTACCTTTCTCTTCTCAACATCATAAAAAACGTTCTTGGGATCAAGGAGAATGACATTGTCAGACGTCAGTGAATTCTCACTGCAGTATTCAAGTATCCGCTGTATCTGACCAAGTATTCCGAAATATCTTTCCTGTGTCAATGGCTGCTTAACGTATTCCGACAGAGCTGTAAGATTGCTGACATTGTACTTAAGCACGTGCCTTGCAGCTGTATTTTCCCATTTCACCTCAAGCAAGCCGTCGCCGCGGCTGCTGTTCACTACTCTAAGCGCGTCCTCATTTATCCTGTCTCTCTTTTTTAGTCCTGCAATAAGATAGGTATCGCAATTCTGATAAACTATCTTTGTTGAAACATTACCTGCCATATCCTCACCCCGAAACAAGTTACCGCCATTTCAAGAGACCGGATGGGTCAATCTTTAAAGGCTTATATATAATTTAATTATATCACTTTATACGAGACTTGTCAATATTTTGAATAAGTTTTGAGAGTGTTGAACAAATCATATAATACACATTACACAATACTCAAAAAATTTTTATTGCATTCCGGCGTTGGGCGTAGTATAATTATAATATTCTAAGAAAAGAAGGTAAAAATATGCTCTGTCTGAAACCTGCTAACACTGATGATATTGAAAAGGAATACCTATTCGTAAGGGACATCCCAGATGACGAAAACGGCTATATAAACGAATACCACGGAATAAGCCGTGATAATTTCGATGATGCACTGAATACCATTATTGCAAACTCACGCGGTGAACTGCTTCCGGAAGGTTACGTCCCTTGCACCTCATATTTTCTCTGGGTCGATGACAGCATAGTCGGAAAGCTTGATCTGCGCCACTATCTCTGCGAATCCCTTATAAACGGCGCCGGCCATATAGGCTACTACATAGCTCCCTGTTACCGCGGAAATGGCTTCGGCACAAAAGGGCTCGGACTTATCGCGGATATCGCAAGAAATGTCGTTCCAGAGGACGAGATATACCTCAGAGTACACAGGAATAATCCCGCATCACTGAAGGTAATGCTCAAAAACGGAGGTTATATTCACCACGAAGACGAGCAGTCCTATTTTGTACGCATAAAGAAATGACAAAAACCGGTGTTTAAAATGACACCGGCTTTTTATTCTTTCTGATATTATTCGTATCTGAGTGCCTCTATCGGGTCTAGCTTTGCAGCCTTTCCGGCAGGATAGCTTCCGAAGAAAACTCCGATAAGCATCGAGAAACCCAGTGATATTAGTATTGCCTTTATGGAGGGCTGTATGGAAAGAGCCACGAAGTCCTGATACTCCGGCATCTGGCTCAGAGCGTACCGTGCAATATAGCCTATCAGGAAACCGTTAAATATACCAAGCAGCACACCTATTATGCCTCCTACAAGACAGAGTATCACCGCTTCGACTATGAACTGTGTCTTTATATGCCTCTTTTTGGCGCCGAGGGCCTTTCTGACACCGATCTCCCGCGTTCTCTCGGTAATGCTCACAAGCATTATATTCATAACTCCTATGCCGCCTACAAGCAGCGATATAGCCGCAATTACCGCAATAACGAGAGTGACGATATTCAGCACCTTGTTGACCATGCCAAGCTCTGTCTGAGGATCATATATCTCTATGCCCCAGTATTTATTGCTCCTGTACTTTTCGGAAAAGAAGTTTTCGAGATCATTTATCGCCTGTTCTCTGTCCACGGACATATCGTTAAGCATGAGATCAATACCATATTCGCCAGAGAATCTCTCATTCTGCCTTGTCAGCTTTTTTGCCGTATTATACGGTATATATATTGGAGTGCGCCTGTCCATGAAATTCGCAGCTGACTGCTGATACTTTTCGAGAAACTTCGGATATTTGTATACGCCCACTATCGTGAACTCAGTATCACATACCCCCTCGATATCCACACTTATATCACTGCCTATTGCATTGGCTTCCTCGTTTCCGAAGTACTGCTTTACAAAAACCTCGGAAACGACAGCAGCGTGCTTTTTGCCTTTGTCGTCAGCTGCGTTCACCGTTCTTCCGTCGAGCATTTTGTACATACTGTCGCTCTTCAGATAACCCTCAGTGACGCCGGAAAGCATTACATTAAGTTTGTATCCGTTTTTATTAACTACCGTTCCTCTGCCGCAGCTGGTCGAATCGCATAAAAGATATCGTCCTGGGTACTTTTCTTCAAGCTCATCGATCATTTCTTCGGTGATATAATCGCTTTCCGTCATTTCCCTGTAATAGCGCTCCTCACCATCATCGCTCTCATTGTTTTTGAAGCGATACTCGACATAAAAGGTCTGACCTCCGAGCTTGTTAAAGGAATTTGCAAGTGTCTTCTTCAGCGAATTTCCTAGGGTGGTTATAGTAATCACTGCAGTGATGCCTATGATGATTCCGAGCATAGTCAGTACAGCTCGCATCTTGTTTGACTTAAGGGAAGAAAAAGCAAGACGAACATTTTCAAAGAAGAACATTGCCGTCACCTTCCTTTCCCGTATCCGCCACGATATTTCCATCGCTGAGAGTGATTATCCTTTCAGTTTCCGAAGCCAGCTCCTTACTGTGGGTGATAAGGATTATGGTCTTGTTCTCCTCCTTGTGGAGCCTGTGGAATATATCCATTACCATGTGACCGGTTACAGAGTCAAGAGCTCCCGTAGGCTCGTCCGCCAGTATTATGGACGGATCGTTGGCTATAGCTCTTGCTATGGCTATCCTCTGCTTCTGACCGCCGGAAAGCTCGTTAGGATTGTGAGTTGCTCTGTCGCTCATATCCACCATTTCCAATAGTTTCTCAGCACGCCTTCTGCGCTCTCTTTTGCTTATACCAGCGTAAAGCATGGGAAGCTCCACATTTTCTATCGCATTTGTACGTGAGACAAGATTGAAGTTCTGAAAAACGAATCCTATCTCTTTATTTCTGATAACGCTCAGCTCGGAATCGTTAAGCTGGGATATATCGACGCCGTTGAGCATATATACTCCCTCCGTGGGACGATCGAGAGCTCCGATTATATTCATCAGTGTGCTCTTTCCCGAACCGGAAGGACCTACTATTGAGGCAAACTCACCCTCACGTACCTTCATATCAAGCCCGTGAAGTATCTCCAGCTCATTTGGCATACCGATATAGAACCTCTTGACTATCCCATGCATTGAGATAACATTTCTCATCAGCATCAGTCCTCCGGTACCTTCAGTGGTATGATATCGCCGTCAGTGATGCCGCGAGGGTCTGTAACAACTATATCTCCTTCCTTAAGGCTGCCTGAGGTTATCTCAGTATAGAAATCCCCCTCAAACCCCTTGGAAACACTGCGTTTGGAAATAAGATAATCCCCCTCGGCTGTCGGTGTTGCAGTAAATACGAAGTATCCCTCGTTTTCTCCGCCGGAAACAGCGTTATACGGAACACTCAGCACATTCACACGCTTGTCGAGTATTATCTTCACGTTTGCAGACATTCCTATAAGGAGACCGCTCTCGTTGTCGTCTATGCTTACTTCAACGGTATATCCACCCATCATCTTTGTCTCAGCACTGTTTGAGGACACTATCCTCTCGATACGCTTTACGGTGCCTTTTATTACCAGATCTTCCGTAGCGCTCGTCTTTATCTCAGCTTCCATACCCTCGCTAAGCTTAAGGATATCGGACTCGCTCACCTTTCCGGCTACAACCAGCTCGCTGGTATTCTCTATGGTCATGATATTTGCTGACATTGGAACGCTTCCCTCGGAAATATTCAGCTCCGTAACAACTCCGTCCTTTTCAGCCTTGATCACGCATTTCTCTATCCTCTCGGCAAGCTCTGCAAGCTGCTTTTCGGCAGAATTATCAGATATACTGTACTTTTCCGCATCTATTGCGTCCTGTGCAGACTGCACCAGCTCGTCGCCAGATTTAACAGCCTGACTGTATGCTTCGTTGGCACTTTTTACCGCTTCATCGTATTCCGGAAGAGCATTCTTTACACTTTCGAGAAGGGCCTCTGCCGCTTCAAGCTTTGTTTCCAGCGCTTTATATACCTTCTCCAGCTGAGCCGACTCCTCGCTGCCAGAATTCATCCATGCGTTGTAAGCGTCGTTGGTCTCAACGTACAGCTTATTGAATTCGTCAGCCCTTCTGCCGTACTCATCGTAGGCTTTGTCGCGCTTTTCTACAGCAGTATTTATAGCGTTCTGAGCCTTGCTTATAAGTTCGCTTCTCTGCTCCCTCGCCTTATTGAGCTGACGCACCGTAAGATCGTGGCTGTGCTGCTGCGCACCTGCCACTTTCTCGTTGTTGAGAGCCATAGCGTCGTATTCTTCCTGGAGTTTAGCGCTGTCGAACTCACAGAGTATATCACCTGCCTTAACGCTATCTCCCACCTTGACATTAAGCTTTTTCACCTTTAGAGTTGGGTCGGCAGTTATCATGAGCTTATCACTGCTCGATATTGTTCCCGACATATTTGAATAGCTTATAAGGTCCTGACGTTTGACCTTTCCACACGTATCGGAACGTATACTTACCTTGGTTGCGGCTCCGCGGATCGCATTCCTTACAAAAAACGCTATACCACCTAATATAAGCAGTATTACAAGGAATATAACTATCCTTTTTATGATCTTTCCGGTTTTTCCCATTTCGTTCTCTCCTCCTGCAAGAAACAGTTATTGACATCATCAGTGTCTGCTCGGCAGTCTCCTCACGAATCTGCTGATTTTATACTAATAATCATATCATATTTCTCCTTCATCGTCAATACATTTTCGTGTTCATAGCCATGAAAAATCGTGTAAAAAAGCCTGCGCCGGTACCGACGCAGGCTTTAATTCCCGTTAAGGATTTGATATCTGTCATACATGAAGCAGGAACTTAGTCAGTTCTTCTATTGGTATGGGCTTTGAATACTTGTAGCCCTGCAAGTACTGTGCCATCATAAGCTTGCAGCGGTCCTCGTCATATTCGTTCTCAACGCCCTCGAAAAGTATCGAATACTTAAGTTCGTGGAACATATTCGCAAAGGTCTTGACCATATACTGCGATGAAGAATTCTTAAGGGACTCTATGAGCAGTGAGCGGTCAAACTTGATAATATCAAACGGGATCTCCATGATACGCTCAAAGTTTGAATACCCTGTGCCGAAATCGTCAAGGTAAAACTTTATGCCCAGATCCTGAAGCTGCATAACGCGCTGCTTCATGAGATTGAAATCCGCGTCGCTACGGCTCTCGGTGATCTCAACAGCTATTTTTCCATACTCTATGCCATTACTTTCAATTATTCCCTTCACCTCGTCGCAGAAGGAATCATATCTAAGATCGATAGCTGAAAAGTTTACCGAGATACGCTTTATTATGTATCCGTCCTCAATGAAGCGCTTAAGCGCTGCACAGGTCTTATTGAGGATTATCATACTCAGATTGTGAATAAGGTTGAACTTCTCAGCTATCGGTATGAACTGATCTGGGAAGACCATTCCAGTTTTTTCCAGCTTCAGCCTCATAAGAGCCTCTGCTGTATCATACTGCCCTGTGTTGATATTAAGCACAGGCTGACAGTAAACCAGTATACGAGGATCCGAAAGGTCCTTCCTTGCAGCGATATCCTCCAGCTGCGAGAGGATATAGTTTTTGTCGTAGTACTCCTTTATATCTTCGGGAGTAATGCGCACTACCGTATTGAACGGCATTTTCAGATCGTTGTATTCTATTATGTTATGGTAATCATTTACGTCTATGACAGAATCAGAGGACTCCATGATTATTATTTTATAGTCGATTTTGAACTTGGCATAGCTCATGGCGAAATTGCCGAGCATCCTGTCAACAAGCTTTTCGTAGTCACTGTTCTTCTGCTTCGTAAAGGTAAGCACAAAGCTGTCGTTGGGGAAGCTGTAAAGAATCGACTTTTTGATATTCACGCGGAAAAAGTCCATGAACTCAGTCTTGAGCACAGGAGATTTTGCGATATATACGGAAAAGCCAGGTATATGGCAGCACATTATCACCATTTCGTTTCCCTTTGCGAGGTTCTCCTTTACCTCCTGGGCAAAGAATTCGCTCGATACAGCTCCCGTATCGGTATTGTAGGGATTCGAATGGAAGAGGAATATGATGCTGATCATCGGCAACAGGCAGCATATCGTAGTATAGGATATCTGCTTGAATATGCTTTGTATACACAGAAGGAGATTTGACATCACCAGAACGCTGATAAGTCCCGTGAACACCTTAATAAGCAGTCTCTTCCTGTATTTTATAAGCATATAGATGATATTTACCGTAAATACGATGTAAAGTATCTCAAAGCAGTCAAGGCCTGCGCTATACTCATGCTTTTTGTTTATGTAAAAACCTACCTTGAACACCGACAGAATGATATCAAGGGTAATGGCAGACAGAATTATCACCGCTATGGCTATCCTTGATCTTTTCTTGTCCTTAGGCAGCAACCACAAAGAACCCTGCACGTACCTTATGTAAAGGAACATAGTCATAGAAAGGAAGACATGATGCAGCATACGCATTATATAGATGAACGGAGGAGACACTGTTTCCTTTACAATGTATGTCTGCATGAAGATATTAGCCGACGCTACTATCAGCATAAATGCAAGAATATGCATTATTATGAAAAACCTGCTCTTCTCTTTCCTTATATAAGTCTGCTTCACAAGTATAACCATGATTATACACAATGAAAGAGCAATGATATCACCAACAGGAGTATAACTTCCGATATTAAGATCCGATATTGCAAACATATTTCCACCCCCCTGTGAAAAAAGTCGCACCTGTCTAAATTATTGCACACACATATATTATAACATTTTCCACCAAAAAAGTCAACATAAAAAGCAAAAAACAGCATAAACTGTTCATTATGACGAATTTTATAACTATTATGCTATAATAATGCCCAAAAATCTGCTCCTGTTTTTACTTATCTATATCATCCCTCCGCTTTTGAAAAGCTTCATCATCTCATTTGTCAGGCTGTGCTCGCCGGGCTGTAGCTCTATTTCCTCCCTGCGCAGCCACTGGGCGTATTTAAGCTCAGATTCGTCCATTTTTATGGTATCGTCTCCATCCACATCACAGTAAAAGCCCACAAGCAGGTCTGAAGCCATTCCCCAAGGCTGGGATTTATAATAGCGTATATTCTTCACTCGGATACCTGCCTCCTCCATGACCTCGCGCCTTACCGTCTCTTCAAGAGTCTCACCTATCTCGGTAAAGCCTGCGATCAGTGCATTATAGGCAAAACCAGTCCTGTAACGGGTTATGAGCAGCCTATCCCCGTTGACCACGCCAACTATCACCGCAGGATTTATCCTCGGGTAAACCTTATTGCCGCAGCCAGAGCATACAAGTGCCCGTTCCCTGTTGTCTGGCTCCATTTTGCCGCGGCATCTTCCGCAGTACCTGTTGTCGCCATACCACTGTGCAAGGTGGAATGCGGTAAACGCAGCAAAAAGGTATTTCCCTCTGCACCTGTCCCTGAGCTCCCGAATGGTGTAAAAGCTGTAGCCCTTGCCATTCACGGCTTCCGTATCGCCCTCCCCTGACACAAGGAAGAAGCTCTCGTCATCAACAGCAAAGAGATATAACGGCTTATTGCTGTATAGCACCTCGTCTGTGCGAGGAAAAGCCGCATCTCCGTCCCTTATGCCGGCAAGTATCCTGCCGTCCCTGAATATAACAGCAAGGCTCTTTTCCGGAACCGCCGTAAAGTCCGCAGTGCGGAACGAATTGTCAAGTCTGCTTGGAAATATATCCTGTATCATCTGTTATTTCTCCTCTTTTCAGCGATAAGACAATTATACAATACACACTGGGATGTGTCAACCGCTTCAACTTTGCCCCTGTCTTCTTCCGACTGCTTGAATTATTAACAATTATGTGATATAATATTCTTAGCAGAAAACCTGCAAATATATGCAGCAGGCTGTAAACCGTTCAAAGGAGGTCTTTGCAATGCATCACAGCGGTACCAATACAATAACTACACCGCGTCTTATACTTCGTAGATTTGAAGCAGGAGACCTCAATGATATGCTGCGCAACTGGGTATCCGATCCGAATATTCAGAACGAATACGGCGAGCCGGTCTATGCCACAGCTGAAGAGGCAAAGGTGCTACTTGACAGGTATATCAGCGAATACGAGTCGGATAGCTTCTACAGGTGGGCTGTCGTAGAAAGCTCAGGCGGTGAGAATATTGGGCAGATAGCCTTCTGCCGCGTATACGAGGATATCCGCACAGCCGAGATAGAATACTGTATATCCTCTGCTTTTCAGGGTCATGGCTATGCAGGGGAAGCTCTTTCCGCAGTTATTTCGGAGACATTCAGAACAACAGATTTTCGCAGACTTGAAGCTTATCACCGCGCCGAGAACAAAAAGTCGGGGCGTGTGCTTGAAAAGTCTGAAATGACAATTACCGACAACGTTGAACGATTCAGACAGCAGGGCATTATTCCTGAGGGCGAGGTGTGCTACTGCATAGAAAAAGCTGAATAGGAGGTACGCTATGAAACTAAATTTCACGAAGCTAAAGCCCAGTAGTCCCGATTTTCGCAGGGTAAAACAGCTTTATATGAGAGCCTTTCCAGATGACGAACGTGCTCCATTTCTTATGCTCGTACTTAAAGCTAAGAAGAAGAATGTTGACTTCTGGTCTATCCGCTGCAATGATGAGTGGGCAGGAATGCTTTATATAGTAAACTATCGTGATCTCTCCTATATCTTTTACCTTGCAGTCTCAGAAGAATGCCGCGGCAAGGGCATAGGCAGCGCTATACTCCAGAACGCGCGGAAGCTTTATAAGGACAGAAGGCTTTTCCTTGCTATAGAGCAGATAGACGAAGCCTCCGAAAACTACGCTGAACGTGTCAGCCGCCGTAATTTCTACATAAGGAACGGCTTCACCGAGCTTCACAAGAAGCTCAGGGAGGGAAAGGTCACTTATGATATACTCGGCACAGGCGGAGATGTAAAGGGCTCTGAATACAAAGCTCTTATGAAGTCATACGCAGGAAGCATACTCTCAAAACTGTTCACCATGGAATTTGTGGACTAAACAATGTTATAATGCAAAACAGCCCTGAAGCACAAATTGCTTCAGGGCTTATATCATGTCTCACTTCACAGAGTACATTATCTTCATTCTCTGTGCTTCGTTTGTATCAAAGCCGAATTTCTCATAGAACGGCATCTTGTCCGGCATAGCACAAAGCTCCACAAATATGTCTGTTCCCCTTACTCCGTGGTCGTTGATGAATCCGAGCATCTCATCTATAAGCATTCGTCCTATACCTTTTCCCTGATATTCGGGTCGTACAATAACATCCTTGATGTAATAATCCAGTCCCATATCACCGATCATTCTTGCCATAGCCACTATTTTGTCCCCGTCAAACACAGATATGCGGAACAGTGTATGCTCCATTGCAAGCCTTGTCTGTTCAGGAGAAGGGCCCTTCCCCCATACCGTTTCCCACAGCTCGATGAATTCCTCTGCAGTCAGCTCATTATGCTTTATTATCAGTCCGTCCATTTCTGCACCGCCCTTGTTTCATTTACAGGAATTATATCACAGAAGCATGTATAAGTCAATAATTTAAGAAATTGTTTTTAATCCTTGCATTATCATACATAATGTGCTAAAATATATACAGAGATATCTTATTAAGTCAAAAGATAAAAACATTTGTAGCTTTTACACCCCTTGTGTAATGGGCTACGATTATTATTGTAGAAAACAAAAAATACCCAAGGAGGACGAAAATGAAAAGAAGTATATTTACGGCATTAGCCGTTGCAGCTGTCCTTTCATGCACAGCCTGCGGAAATACGGAAGTAGGTCAGGCTGATATGCCTGTCTCAACAGCTGGCACACAGACTACAACAGTTCCGGATATTACCGGTCTTACTGATGATACAGCCTCAGCGCCAACAGCGACAGATACTTATCAGGATACGACCGCAGAGGCTGCTGGCTATGAAGAAGCGACAACTATTACAGAGGAAGCAATTTCAGTTGGAGGAGGAGAAAGCACTGAGACCTCTGCTGCAACACAGCTGCAGACTCAGGCTCAGACACCGGCTCGTTCAAGGGATACGGCTCCTTCACCTAGCGACGCTGACTACGCTCCGCCACCGGTACAGTACGATATTCCCGGCATCACATATATACAGGGCACTCTGATAGCAAACAAGACCTACTCTCTTCCTGCTGATTTCAATCCCGGAATCGATTCCACCTGCTATAATCAGTTCTGCAAGATGATAAATGACGCTGCAAATCAGGGACTTAATATATGGTTCGCTTCCGGTTTCCGCTCTTATGACTATCAGGCACAGATATATAATAATTATGTTGCCCGTGACGGACAAGCTCTTGCCGATACTTATTCCGCACGTCCGGGACATTCCGAGCACCAGTCAGGACTTGCTATTGATGTAAATCAGATAGACGACAGCTTTGCCGGTACTCCTGAGGCTATATGGCTCGAGAACCACTGCCACGAATACGGTTTCATTCTCCGCTATCCCAAGGGCAAGGAAAACATAACAGGCTATCAGTACGAATCGTGGCATGTCCGCTATGTTGGAACAGACCTCTCCTACGCTGTACACGCCAGCGGTCTCACACTTGAGGAATACTTCGGTATCGACTCAAAATATCAGGAATAAAGCTTTTCAAAAACCGTATCCTATCAGGGTACGGTTTTTTGCGCCAAAACTTCTCCTCATTGTCACAGATATACATTTTTCATTGACAAATCATGAATATAATGTTATACTAAAAGTACGGGTAGTTATATCCGATTTGACATGAGAGGAGTTTTAAAAATGAAGAACCTGACAAGATTAAAAAGAATAGCCGCAGCTGTAATGAGCGTTGCTCTTGTCTCCGGCTATACAGGCATGATAAAGCCACAGTCAGCTCCGGTCATCGCTGCTGACACAGAAGAAGAAACAAACCAATACATCAAGACCTCCTACAACAAAGATACACGTATGTACGAATATGAATTCGTAGATGCCTACGTGTACAGGGCATCAGTCTCGACCAGTGGAATAAAAATTGTTCTTCTGCCCAATAACGGAAGCAATTACTTTGATTACGACAGTCAGAAAAACATCTCAATCCTTCCGCATCAAAGTAGCGATAACAGAGAATTTTCTGAAAATATGATGCAAACATGCCTTACTGCTGAAAATATACAGGAGGGGGCAAGGCTAAACATTAAGTTCGCCGCAAAGACAAAATACGATGATTTGACAAAAACAGGTTATTACGGCAGCTCGCGCAGAACCTCCGACTTTTATTTTAGCGACATCATATCCGTTAAAGA
This sequence comes from Ruminococcus sp., assembly GCF_017650195.1. GTDB lineage: Bacteria > Bacillota > Clostridia > Oscillospirales > Ruminococcaceae > Ruminococcus. The sequence continues at coordinate 26,724 of NZ_JAGCFH010000274.1, forward strand.
CCCCAATGAACACTTCTACGGTGATATCAACGACGACGGAGTAGTTGATTCCTTTGATGTACTGGTGTATAAAAAGTATATCGCTGGAACTCTTTCCTACAAGCTCAGTGAGGATCAGTTCCTGAACGCAGATATAAACTATGATACCGTTATAGATGAAGAAGACATGAAACAGGTGGTGGATTTCAC
>NZ_JAGCFH010000275.1 GCF_017650195.1 Ruminococcus sp.
ATTGAATGTAGTGTTTCCATTAGCGGATCTATTCCTTTCATTCTTTTTTCTAAATTATACCATATAACTTTCTTACAAGTCAACAAAAGCATTATCTGTGCAGTTAACAAATCTGTTTGAAAACTTTTTCACCCTTTGTTTTTTTATTCCAGCAAAAGAGGTCGAATTTTAATATATTTCTGCTAATTTTATTAATTGCAGATTTTTATTATAATGTCATATGGTTTTACTCTACTCTCTGATATTTTTCTTTCAGTTCTTTCATGCTCTGTTGATAATTCGTCTGACAGCTGCATATCCGGGTTTGAGAATTGAGAACACCTACAAAGTAACTGTTAAATGAACAGCTATTATAAGTCATATTATAAAATATTTTGATGCATTATCAAGCTATTATGATCGAAAAGTAGAGATACCAGATACAAGAGAACCTGGAGTTATACATCATGCTCGTCTCGTAAGCATGGAAAGCAATGTATTCACACTTATTGGAAGTCGTATGAAAGGTGGAAGGGCATGTTGGAATGTAGAAGGTGGAAATAACCTTTCTGCTCTTCTTTGCATATATCATACGTCTAAACCACATTCCAAAAGGCTGATACTGACTCTTGTGAATCTCCCAAGCCAGTCTTATCGGCTTCAAAGATTCCAACCACAACCGGAAAGGGATATGAAGGGATTAATAATTGCACGTTTCCACCCACATTGCAGTGAATGAAGAGGATAACTTCCAACTAATTAATCTTTTTTCGATTCGTATTTAAGGCCTTGTGACGATATTTGAAAATGCTGCCCACATTTACTTGACACATACCACCCTTTATTTTGACTTGATGAACCTACCCGAACCCCTTACGAACCATAAAAAAATGCGATAAACAGACGATTTTGCTATGTAAGAGCTGTTCTCAAGCCAAAGAACAGCTCTTTATCTTTTCTGCCGATTGATATTTCCTCCGAACTATGCTATAATTATTACAATAAACACATTCATTCGGGAGATGTGCCATGAAAAAGATACTGACTGCCGAGGACGACAGGGAGATAAACCGCCTTATATGTGAATACTTGTCCTCGCAGGGCTATGAAACACTTTCGGTGCTGAACGGACTTGATGCCGTTCGTATCGTTCGGGAGCAAAATGATCTGTCGCTACTGATACTTGACCTGATGCTGCCGTTTCAGAGTGGTGATATGGTATTGCAGAAGATACGGGAATTTTCCGATATTCCAGTGATCGTGGTGTCGGCAAAAAGTGAGACACGCTCAAAGATAGACCTGATAAGAATGGGTGCTGATGATTACATCACAAAGCCCTTTGACCTTGACGAACTGCTTGTCCGTGTGGAAGCCGTTCTGCGGCGGTATGAGGGAAATTCCCGAAAGCCGGAAGAAGCACAAGTGCTGACCTACAAGAATTTGATGCTTGACATCACGGCAGGGGCGGCGACTGTCTGCGGCAAAACCCTTACGCTGACAAGCAAGGAGTTTGCAATACTGGAACTGATGCTGAAAACTCCCACTAAGCTGTGGTCGAAAGCAAACCTGTTTGAAAGCGTGTGGGGCGAGAATTATATCACCGATGATAATACAGTCAAAGTCCACATGAGCAATATCCGTTCCAAGCTGAAAAAGCTAGATCCCGACAACGAGTATATCGAAACGGTCTGGGGTATGGGCTATCGTCTTGTAACTTAACGGTTTCTTAACCATTCGCTTAACCTTTTCTTTACCTTTTGATGTTAGAATGGATGTAGTAAAACGAAAGGGGGCGGCTCTATGGAAAATAGCGTGATAACTATGAGAGGGCTTTGTAAGTCCTACCAAAAGCAGGAAGTCCTTCACGATTTCAGCCTGACGGTAGAGCGCGGACATATCTGCGGGCTGATCGGTCCGAACGGCGCAGGCAAGACTACGATCATGAAAATTCTTGCGGGATTATTCTTTCCGTCGAAAGGTGAACTGGCGCTGTTCGGTAGTCCTGATAATCTTGACGATTCCCGTGCGAGAATGAGCTTTATGATCGAACAGCCGATCATTGCAGGCTCAATGACAGCTCGTCAGAATCTTGAATATATCCGCTATCTTAGGGGTTATCCCAATGAAAAGCGGATCGACGAAATACTGGAGCTTGTCGGGCTTGCTAACACGGGCAAAAAGCGTGCAAATAAATTCTCTCTCGGTATGAAACAGCGGCTCGGTATCGGTATGGCACTTCTGCCAAAGCCTGAGATCATGGTGCTGGACGAGCCAGTGAACGGGCTTGACCCGGAGGGTATTGTGGAAGTCCGTCAGCTCATCAAGCGGATGCAGGAGGAATGGGGTGTGACTGTGCTCATTTCAAGCCACCTGCTGTCGGAGCTTTCCGAGCTCTGCACCGATTTCTCGATCATCAGCCACGGCGAATTGATTGAAAATCTCAGCCGTGAAGAGCTGCTTGTGAAGTGCAGAGGACATATTGCTTTGCGGACGGACGACATCAACAAAACAGCGGCAGTCCTCGAAGACAAGCTGTCCATTCACGATTACCAAGTCATTCACGGCGAGGAGATTCATATTTTTGAGCACCTCGGCGGTATTCTGCACATCTCCAAAACGCTG
>NZ_JAGCFH010000276.1 GCF_017650195.1 Ruminococcus sp.
ACACTTAATGAATGAACTTGCACCGAAGAAGTGCAAAGCTTCTTAAAAATAGATTCAAAGGAGGGATCCATTATGAAAGACAATACCGAAGACGTTAAACTCGCACAGCAAGGCAGTACGGAAGCCTTTGCGAGACTTTACTCTTATGTCTACAAGGATATGTACCACATTGCGTTATACAGCTTAAGAAGCTCCCACGACGCTTCAGATGTTGTGAGTGATACAGTTCTTGACGCTTTTTGTTCCATAAAAAAATTACGCGATCCGTCGCTGTTCCGCAGCTGGATACTCAAGATACTCTCTGCAAAGGTAAAACAGAAGCAGAGAGAGTACTTCGCAGCCGGAGAAGAGCTCAGCGACGACGCTAAGATAGACAGCTTCAACTATGAGTCATCAGAGCTCAAAGAAGCCCTCGGCAAGCTTGACGGCGAATCACGCTTACTGTTGTCCATGTCAGTTCTGGGCGGCTATACGAGCGACGAGATAGCTGAAATATGCAAGATAAAAGCTAACACAGTACGTTCAAAGCTGTCGCGTATCAAGGAGAGGCTCAGACTTGAGCTCACTCCTGAAATATGAAAAGAAAGGAGTATCATTATGAACGATAAAGAGGTTAGAAAGATGCTGGAAAATGAACAGATACCTAAAGAGCTTGAACCTGAAAACATCAAACTGATGCTTGATCAGAAGGCTCCGGCATTAAAGAGAAAAAAGATCACTGCTGTATCGCGCTTTGTAGCAATAGCAGCAGCTTGTGCAATAGTCAGCGGAACTGCTGTACATTTTGCATCAAAGAAGAGAAACTCATTTACAGAAGACACAACCGTGACCCCAACAACAGCAGCTGAAAATACTGCGGCAGAGCCGAATCAGAATGTCTCCGACGACTTCACTAATCCCATCAAGGCTCCTTATATGAGCAGCATAAAGGATTACAGCGATATATATTCCTTGTTCTCGGACAGCGCAGAAAGGTACAAAAAGGAGTACTACAAGAGCAGGAACCGCGTTATTTCCGGTGTTAATGATGATGAAGCCGATCTCTCGACGACTATAGAAAACGAAGACCAGGCATTTACTGAACCTGCCGGAGGAAAGGGCGGCGGCGGAGATTACTCCACTACCTTCAATCAGGAGGAGAACGTTCTTGAAGCTGACATCGTAAAGACTGACGGTGAACGCATCTACAGTATCGGAAACTACGGAATAAACTCCGTTCTTCACATTACTGACGCAGACGACGGAGAACTCAGCAATCTTTACACCATCAATCTGTCAGACGAGATGAACAGCTTACTTGGTGATGGATATATACATAAGCAGACCTATACCCGTGAAATGTATATCTATGACGATATGGCTCTCGTTATAGGCACGACCATTGGTCAGGATAAATCAAGCTACAACGAAGAATACATGTGGTATTTGAATTCAAAGACAATCACTTTTGTGGCAGCTTATTCCCTTGACGATTCACACGAATGCTTAGGTATATACTATCAGGACGGTTATTTCAACGATGTCCGCATCTCTCCCGACGGTTATATGTATCTCATAACCAATCACAACACATATAACTACATCAGTGTAGACGGTGCTGAAGACGTTGAAAGCTATATTCCCTCCTACGGCATGTCTACAGATATAAAGTGCATAGAACCTGAAAATATCTATGTACCCAAAACCGAACTCTCACCCGGAAGAACTATCGCATATTCTGTGATTGGAAGCCTTGACCTTAACGTATCGAAAAAGATGGCTCCTGCCTCTATCAAGGCATTGGTACACAACGATAATAATTACGGATACGGAACTCAAATCTACTGTGCACCCAATAATCTCTACATGGTTTCATCCGATTATTACAGACTTCCTTACGAAAATGTTGAATACGGTCATGTTGAAGTAAATACAAATTCGAGCCATATAACCCGAATTGCTATAAATAAAGGCGAGATTACTCCTGCCGCTTCTGCAAAGGTAGAAGGTATTGTAAATGATCAGTTCTCAATGAGCGAGTACGACGGATACTTCCGCATTGCTACTTCAAGAAACACAAGCACTATGGAGTACACAAAGGGCGAGTACTATGATTACAGCGACTATTACGAATATGAGGACAACGCTGATGAAGCCGACGAATTCATTCCTAAGCGTGTCGAATACGGCTATTATGATTATAAGGACAATAAGATGGACAATGTCCTTTACGTGCTCGACCTTGAGCTCAATGAAATCGGAAGCATTGACGATTTTGGCGTTGACGAATATGTAAGGTCTGTCAGCTTCAGCGGCGACAAGGCTTACATCACTACATTCAGGCAGACGGATCCCCTCTATGCTATAGACCTCAGCGATCCCGCTTCACCTGCTATACTTTCCGAATTCAAGATGAACGGCTACAGCAGCTATTTGCAGCAGTGGAGCGACGGACTGCTCCTCGGCTTCGGCCCTGACGCAGACGACGAGGGTGGAGTTATCGGTGTAAAGCTGACGATGTTCGACAATTCTGACTCTAATGATATCAAGGCTATAGACTCATACAGCATGATCTGGTCTGATTATATAAACGACGATTTCAGTTACATGACATCTTATGCAGTATGGGACCGCAAGGCACTCCTCATAGATCCTAAGAAAAATATAATAGCATTCCCGTACACTGCACATATATATGATGAAGATTATTCATCGGAGTATACAGAGTATTACAAGTTCTTCTCCTATAAGGACGGAAAGCTCGTAGAAACAGGAACTCTTTCAGGCGATTACGACAAGGACGAGGTCAACTACACTGGCAGCAATATAAGAGCTATATATATCGGCGACTATGTATATATGATAACCGGCGACGGTATAACCTCCGCTGATATGGAGACCATCACTCCTCAGGACAGCATCACCTTTGAAGAAACTTATGAATACGAATATCCAGACGAAGATTACGAAGGATAATTTGCGTAGGAAAAGAAAGAGATAATAAAGTGTTTCATAATATGATCCACCTTTGAAACAACAGCAAAACAGGCGGCAATTGATGTGTCGCCTGTTTTGCATTTATAAAAGTTTACCTCAGTCTGACTTTTGTACACCTGCCATTGACGCACATTTTTTAAAAAAATACCGAGCCTGCAATTCGGGCTCGGTATTATACTTTCTGTCAAAGCGTTCACTTGCTGAGTTCAGCTTTTACTGTATCAAATTCTTCTGTTATTTCCTTTTCCGGAGCTCCGGTTATCAGCGAAACTATTATAACTGCCACAAGTGCGCATATGAATGCGGGAAGAAGTTCATATATCGCAAATATTCCGCCGACAGGCGCTATAACGAACTTCCATACAAATACCATTACCGCACCGACTATAAGACCTGCGATAGCTCCCCACCTGTTTGAACGCTTCCAGAAAAGAGCTGTCAGCATTACCGGACCGAAGGTAGCTCCGAAGCCTGCCCATGCAAAAGATACTACTCTGAATACAGAGCTGTCCTGATCCCATGCAAGTATGATACCCAGTGCTGCTATTACAAGAAGCACTGCTCTTGCAACTGTCATAGAAGTCTTGTCGCTCATCTTCACGTTGAATACTCCCTTGAGGATGTTCTCGGACATTGAAGACGAAGCTGCAAGGAGCTGAGAATCGGAGGTAGACATGGTACATGCAAGGATACCTGCAAATACAAGACCAGCTATGACTGCAAGTCCAGCATGATGCTCGCTCATGTACTGAGCAATTTTAATAACTACCTTTTCCGAGTTGCTGCCGTCAAGCATCTCAAGCTTACCGCTCTTTGAGAGAGCGTTTCCGATAAAGCCAATAAGTATGGCAATACCCATTGATATAACGACCCACACTGAAGCGATCCTTCTTGATGTCTTTATCTTGTCCTTGTCTTCAATAGCCATGAAGCGAAGGAGTATATGAGGCATACCGAAATATCCGAGTCCCCATGCAAGTATGGAAGCGATAGTCAGAACGGTATATTTATCGGCTCCGCCTGTTTCGGTATTATGTATATGGCTAAGCGAAAGATAACCTGCAATTGAATCTGCATTGTCAACTACATTTCCAAAGCCGCCTGCGGCGCTGACTCCGAATAAAACGATACTAATAAGAGCTACTGTCATAACTATGCTCTGTATCAGGTCCGTTGTACTTGCAGCAAGGAAACCGCCCGTGCAGGTGTAGGAGATTATGATAACCGCACTGATTATCATTGCAAGATGATAATTCCAGCCGAAAAGTGAGCTAAAAAGCTTTCCGCATGCTGAGAAGCCAGAAGCCGTATAGGGCACAAAGAAGATCAGGATTATCAGCGCTGATACTCCCATAAGCACTCTGCTGCCATCCTTGTATCTCCTCGAAAAGAAATCAGGTATCGTTATGGCTCCGCAGCGCTGACTGTAAACTCTCAGACGCTTTGCAACGAAAAGCCAGTTAAGATAGGTGCCGATAGCGAGACCGATAGCCGTCCATCCTGCCTCGGCTCCGCCTGTAAGATAGGCTACTCCGGGAAGTCCCATGAGAAGCCAGCTGCTCATGTCGGAAGCCTCTGCGCTCATTGCAGTAACAAGCGGACCCAGCTTGCGTCCACCGAGATAGAAATCGCCGACGTTGTCGTTTTTCTTGGAAAAGATAAAGCCTACTGTTACCATGACAACAAGGTAAGCAATTATCGTTCCGATAATGATGATGTCTGTGGTGTTCATTTTTGACTCCTTTTTATAGATTTAAAAGTGAATTCCGTCCCTATAATGTACGCAGGTAAAGCGATAGGACGTGACCATCCGACAGCAGGTATCAGGTCTCCGATCTGCGTATAGTCAAGGACTTTAAAATAAAATAATGCTTATTACACGAACATTATATCACAATGTATCAGATTAATCAACATTTTTTAAACCCGCCGTTATTTTCATATCAGTAAGAAAATAAAACATGATCTTCATATGCAGTAAAAGCCTGTTGAGCAGGAATCGCTCAACAGGCTTTTTTCAGTGTAATATATTCATTTTGTATTGCAGGTACATAATAGACCGTCAAACCATCTCCGGCTTAAGTGAGAATAAATTTTATTCCATATTTTTCAGAGCAAGCACCTTCGGTATCCTGCGGA
>NZ_JAGCFH010000029.1 GCF_017650195.1 Ruminococcus sp.
AGCTATAGTATTTCTGATATTCGGTCAGAAGTACTATAGCTTTTATATTGACATTGATATCGTTCGGAAGTATAATAGTTGATAAGATAAATCTAAATCTATTACATTGAAAGAAAGACTATCATATGAAAAAAGCATTGAAAATTGCAGGAAAAATATTGCTTACATTTTTAATACTGGATATCATAATAGTAGTGATACTGTTCGTGTACAATCGTATTATGCTCAGTAAAGAAGATAATCTTCTTGAAAATTACCCCGGACAGCTTGTTGAAGTAGACGGTCATAATATGAATGTATACGTTGAGGGTGAAGGAAAGCATACACTTGTATTTTTATCCCCCTCACAAGACACTTCTCCCGCAATCACATTCAAGCCGCTTTACAGCAAACTTAGTAGTGAATGTAAGACTGTTGTGGTAGAAAAATTCGGCTATGGCATGAGTGATATTGTCGATACTGAAAGAGATTATAAAACAATGGTTGATGAATGCCGCACTGCCCTTAAAAACGCAGGCGTGGCAGCACCCTATATTTTGTGTCCATACTCAAAATCAGGACTTGATACTTTGATATGGGTTCAGGATTATCCTGATGAGGTAGAAGCTGTAATAGGCATTGATATGGCGTTTCCAAAGCATTTGGAGAAAATGAACATTGACACAGATTCTTTGAAGAAAACTACCATATTTATGAGCATCGCAAGGGCAACGGGTATCATAAGACTGTTTGCTCTGGACAGCGCATTTTCTCCACTGCACTCAAAAGATGATATTAAACTTGAACGTGCGCTTGTTTGCCGTAAGTTCGGCAATAAAGTCATCAACTACAGTGAATTCGTTACTATCCCTGATGCTTGTGATCTTGTTGATAGCCGACCAATTCCGGATAAACCAATGCATTTGTTTTTGACAAATGGTGTCACGGAAATGGATACACAAATATGGCAGGATATTGCTCACAGTTATGTTGATGATTTTAAAAGCACTTCTTTCAAATCATTTGACTGTACACACTATGAGATCATCGAAAAAGAGTCTGAACAGATGTCACAGGATATAAAAGAGTTTATCAACAAGATAGATGATTAGATTCTAATTTGCTTAGCCCTGCTATAGACACAATGCCCCTGAGTGCTTTGTAACGCTCAGGGGCAAAACTTCTATATGGGTATCCTTCTTTACGGAGAGCCTCATTTCATTAGTCCTCATCATCATTATGCTTTGAGTGACCTGCATAGCCATTTTTAATTCTATGATTAAGGAAGTGATTATATAAATACGGCTATAACGGATAATAGTTATTTAGCTAAATGACGAGATAAACAATACTTTGCCCGATTAAATCAGAGGATTAAAATATCAGAGCAGACCGCTGATGCTGCATAAAAGGATCTGTTTTCAAATAAAAAATAGTTATATTTGTATTGCAAATATTGATAAAAATGAGCAATGGTCATAAATATTCAACAATAATTAGAAACAAAATAGCAATAAATAGCTTGTTTTTGCCTATTAATAATGTATAATTTAATTATAAAGATAGATTAATTGGAGGATTGCTAAATCTCAGCCTAATTTAAACTGTTAAAGTAAAAAATTAAAGGAGTGATTTTTAGTGAAAAAGTCAAAATTAAAAACTGTCATTTGCGGGATCATATCCGCAATGATGCTCACGGCAAGCGTACCTCTATCAACTTCAGCAGGCGGATTCGGTGATCTCGGCGGCGGTATGACATGGGGCGGCTTCGGTGACAACGGAGGTGGAATGAACTGGGGCGGCTTCGGCGACAATGGAGGTGGTATGAACTGGGGCGGCTTCGGTGACACAGGCAGCACTAACGGAGATCAGCAGCTTTCCGATAACAACGGCGGAAATTTCTCTTCTCAGAACGAGAACATGATAAGAATAATGCCCGCAGGCGACTCCATTACCTTTGGTATGGGCGATACAGGCGGATATCGTAAGTTCCTTGACTACTTCCTTAAGGAAAAGGGCTACAACAATATCGATTTCGTAGGACCTGAGGGAAAGAATGCTGCAACATTCAATTACAACGGCAAAAGCGTCACTTATGACGATAATCACGCCGGTTACAGCGGTTATACCATAAAGCAGAACTCAGGCTTTGGCAGCCTGTACGATGTCCTAAAGCAGAAGAATGCTGTCAAGCAGGCTAATCCGGATATCATTCTTCTTATTATTGGTACAAACGATATGAACGGCAACCGCGCAACAAGTGTATGTGAGCAGGATCTGCGCGACCTCATCGATTATTTCCTTGCAGAGATGTCTTCTGATGCTATGCTCTTCGTTTCGACAATACCCGAGCTTGGCGGCGGTATGTTCGGAGGCGGAGACAGATCAGCTCAGATCGCAGACTATAACGCTGCTGTTAAGAAGGTAGCAAACGAGTACAACAGCAATGGCAAGCAGGTCACATTTGCTGATATACACGGCTGTCTCAACGGAACAGCAGATCTAGGCGACGGTGTTCATCCAAACGCTGAGGGATACGAGAAAATGGGCAAGTACTGGGCTAACGTGGTTGACGAATACCTCAAGAATTCAAAAACAGTCGTTACACCAACAGCTACTACAACTGTTACGACAACAACTGCAACCACTACGACCAAAAAGCAATTCGATCCCAAAGAGGAATTCGCCAAAAACGTAACTAAATGGGGCGATGCAAACTGCGACGGCGACGTTGATATGAGCGATGCTGTAGCAATCATGCAGTCACTTGCAAACCCCAACAAGTACATACTCTCCTCAACGGCTTTTTACAATGGTGACGTATGTGAAGCAGGCGGCGGAATCACATCCAATGATGCCCTTGCTATACAGAAGTATCTGTTAGGTCTTATCAAGACTCTCCCTGAGAGCTATTCCGACAGTATAGACGTATCGGCATGGGACATTACAACAACCGCTGTATCAGATCCGGGAACTACTGTTACCGAGATCACTACAACAGCTCCTGTTGCAGTTGGTTCTTTAAATGATAACTTTGATTCAGGTATCGGCAGCTGGAGCGGAAGAGGTTCTGCTTCTGTATCGGCTTCGCCAGACGCATACTACGGTACATCGGGTAAGTCACTTGCTGTAACAGGCAGAGAATCCGAATGGAACGGAGCATCTGTTACACTTGGCTCTGATTTTAAAGCAGGTCAGACTTACAGCATCAGTCTTGCAGCTCTCCAGCTTTCACGCGGTTCAGCCGATATTCAGGTATCACTTCAGCAGGGAAGCGGCAACAGCGCTTTATATACAGCTATTGCGAAGGCTACATGTGAGAGCGGTGTGTGGACAAAGATTGAAAACACATCATTCACTATACCTGACAATTCAGGTGATATGGTGCTATATGTGGAGACTATCGAGAAATCCGGCGATCTTATGAATTTCTATATTGACGATGTACTGATTGCAGCAGAGGGTACAAAGTCAGCAGTTGTAACAGGCGGAACAGGCACTGTACCTGAGACAACTACATCTTCTTCATCACAGGTATACACTGTGGAGGAGCTCACAAAGAAGGTGCAGGCTGCACTGGTAAACAACGAGCCGAATGATTCACACATGAAGAAGCAGGGCGTACAGTACGGAACGCTCAAGAGGGAGACCTACTTCTCAAAGAAGGCCAACAAGAACAAGCCTTACAATATACTTCTTCCCGCAAACTATGATTCAAGCAAGAAATATCCGGTGCTTTACCTGCTCCATGGCTTCTTTGAAAACGAGAATCGTATGATAACACAGGGCAACGGACAGATGTACACACAGCAGATCATCGGAAACGCTATAGCTTCGGGTGAGGCAAAGGACATGATCGTAGTTGTACCCTTCGTATTCACAAGTGCAACGATGAATGACGCTACAGGCTTCGCTGACCAGGGCTCGAACGAGGGATACGACAACTTCGTAGACGATATAGTTGACAGCCTCATGCCTCATATCGAGAGCAAGTACAGCGTAGCTACAGGCAGAGAGAATACAGCTGTAACAGGCTTCTCAATGGGTGGACGCGAATCACTCCAGATAGGCATGAAGCACGGCGACAAGTTCGGTTATGTACGTGCTATATGCCCCGCACCCGGTGCTTCGGGCTCATGGAAGTGGAGCAATCCCGACGATCAGCCGTATCTCCTGATGATAACAGGCGGTACTCAGGACGACGTTGTAGGACTTAATACTCCCGAGGGATATCATAACAACTTCAAAAATAACAATGTACCTCATGTATGGCACGTTGTAAACAATGGACACCATGGTGACGACTCTATTCATTCTCACATCTATTGCTTCGTAAGAGGAATTTTCCAGGCACCTGAATGATAGTGTAATAACTCAAATTTTATAATATAAAAAATCCACCCGTATCAATTACGGGCGGATTTTTTGTTTGTATACAATTTTCAGATATGTTTATGGCTTGACATAGCTGCCGCCCCATTCAACAACTGTAAATGTACCATGGAATAGTCAATTAAAGAGAGATATTGATAATTGTAGTGAAAGTTGTAACGAATATTATAAGCATTTTATTGTCGAAACATTATTGTTTTTTAAGGATTTATTATTTTCAAAACAATATAAAGTAGCGTATCAAATGGCAGATATATTGCATGTATTACCA
>NZ_JAGCFH010000277.1 GCF_017650195.1 Ruminococcus sp.
ATCTTTTGGCGATACATCAGAATACTTATCTAAAACCTCCATAGCAAACAGAAAGCCTTCTCTGGTATAATGGAATATTAAATTTAGTTCTTCAGAAGTAAAGTGTTGTAATTCTATTAATTGCCTATGTTTAGGTGATAATGTGTGAAAATGGCCTTTTATTAATGAATCTATATTGTTGAGTTGTTCTTCTGATAGTTGGCATCGTGAAAAGCCTAAAAGCTTTGATAGGATTAAAAGGTTGCAATAATAAATTGTGAGATCGTTGTTAAAATCATAAAGATATGAAAAATTGAAGGTATAAACAATTGTTGAAGAAATGTTATCTGCTGTAAAATTAAACCTGTTGTTCTATCTTCAATTCGTCAAGTATATGCGAATGAGAAAAGAGGAATGGTTAAGTATAGTACCGTATTTATATACTGATATCAGCGTTTTAGCTTACTATTAACTGAAGAGGTCAAGTATGTATTCCAAGTGAGCGTCGAGGTCAAGTATGTATTTCAAAATCATAAATATCCATAAAGGCGAGGTGATTAGTACGATAAAAATAATAAGTTTCTTTATTAATTTCCTGAGACTTTTCCCATAATGCCCGAACTTACTTTTCAGGTAATACCGCTCAGGAGAATCCGGATCTATCATTATCGTATTGTCTAAACCGGTGCTTTCGGCAAATACTGACCCGTCATGATCCATAAAGTGATAGCATTCGCCCTCATAATAGTATTTGTAAATGTTAGTGCCGTCAGGCGCGTAATCATCGTGTTCATAAGGTACCGGGCAGGTGCAGGAGTTTTTTCTGTTTGCCGCAGCGGCAGATAAAACGATAAGATTAATCAGCCTTACGATGATTATTGAAGCAATAGTCACTATCATAAGCGCAAGTACTATTTTTGCGGCAAAGCCTGCTATTGACTTATCATACATGGAAATGGAGCCGCATATCCCGAAAAGCGTTACGAATATGCCGAGAAGCAGTAAAGGCAGGCGGTTCCTTGCGTTGTTTTTCACTTCTCTGCCGTTTTGATATATCGTTCCGCTGCTGTCTATTCCCGGTAAAATGAATAATATACCGATGAGCGGGAGAGATAACAAGGGCTTGATGAGCCCGATAACAAATATTACAGCAAACAGTATGAAGTAAACGAGCATGGGAACGGCTATACCGCTTTCTTTTCGGACCTGCGCCATGAGCTTGGAGAAATCAATTTCTTTTTCCGCCATAGGGAGTATATTTATCTTTTTCATGTATCGGCGGCGTTTATCAGCGCTTGCTGCCCTTTGAGCAGAAGCAGCCTCCCATTGAGGGAATAGAAGAGCTCTCTGTCGCTCGTGTCGTAAAGCTCTCCTGACTGCTGTTTTTCTTTTACGGTCATTTTAAACCCTCCTGAAAATTATATATTCAATCAAATTATATCATAGCGGCACTGTGAAGTCAATAGACATGTGCCTTCATCAGTCAGCCCGAGTTTGCCACTTCGAGAAAAAATATTTTTGAGTCAAGCCAAGAAATATCGGAAAAAGGCTTGACTTTTTTAGAGAAATATGATATAATATTTTGGTAGGTATTTGAGTGTATATTTTAATATTGGAGGGTTACTATTCATGTTTGTTGAGTGCTATAAAAACCACGGAGTTGAAACATTAAGACTTGTTGAAGGCAAATCAGGTACAAGTAAAAACGGAAAGCGTACTGTTACCAAACGCGTGATACTTACCTTAGGACCATTGCATAGATTTGATGATGGCAAACCAGACTACGTTAAGCGACTCAAGCAGTCATTTGTAGACGGTGATCCGTTGATCGATGCCCTTTTACCATATTGCTCTACTGAAAATGTGAGAAAGCAGTATAAGTTCACTTTCAATGCAGGAGATACTCATTGCTTTGGTGAGACCAAACTGTATTCTCATTGTCTGATTGACCGCATTCTCGAAGAACTTGGAGTAAATGCAACCATTAATTCATACAAGTCATTCAGCAAGATAAAATATGATGTTCTTGGTCTGTTCAGACTTCTTGTATACGGACGTATACTTAATCCGGCATCAAAAGCAGCGACCTTTGCACAGAATGATGATTATTATGATCCAATAGTCAGCTCGGATTACATGTACAATATTTATGATACTCTGGATTTTATTCACGCTCACAAGAAACAGATAATAACTCGTCTCAACACAAAACTAATGCAGCAAACAGGCCGTAAGAACAGCATTATCTATTATGATGTTACAAACTTCTATTTTGAAACTGACAGACCTGATGAAGATGTAGAAAATGAAGACGGGACAATCTCTAAAGGAATAAGGCAAAACGGTGTAAGCAAAGAAGAACGTAAACTTCCTATAGTTCAGATGGGATTGTTTATGGATGAAAATGGTATACCGGTATCTATTGAGATATTTCCCGGCAACACACTCGATCATCTTACTGTAGATACTGCACTTTCAAAAAATATTGATGATGTTGTTACCTCCAGGTTCCTCTTTGTTGCAGATCGCGGTATTTGCAACTATAACACTATTTGTCATTTGCTCGACAGAAACAAGGGATACATAATGAGCAAAAGCATATTGAAGAGCAAGACTGAGGAAAAGGACTGGATACTCAAGCCGGATGGATATACCATAACCAGTGAAGCGTTCAGATACAAATCAAGAGTTGTGAGAAAAACGGTCACAGATGCAAAAGGTGATAAGAGAACTATCACTGAAAAAGCAGTTGTTTACTGGAGCAAAAAATTCTACGATAAACAGATGTATGAAAACCGATCATTTATTGAGATATTGAAAAATATCAAAGAAAATCCTAATGGCTTTCGTGTTTCCGCTTCACGTGTCAAGGAATTAAAGAAGTATTTCAAAAAAGAACTGATAAATATCGAAACAGGTGAAGCTGTTGATTCAACAAAGCTGCGTTCACTTATTGATGATAACGCAGTTGACGAATACTGTAAGTTCTTCGGATACTATCAGATCGTAACTTCAGAACTTGACATGAGTGATACTGAAGTAATCGATAAATACCATCAGCTTACAGAAATTGAAAATCAATTCAGAATAATGAAGGGCAGTCTTGAGGGAAGACCATTCTGGGTACGTGATGAAGATCATATTGAAGCACATCTTCTTATCTGTCTGATAGCGCTTATCGTTATTAGAATAATTCAAACAAAGATAGTAGAATACAAAGGTGGAAAGGAAAAAGACAAAAGCTGGGAAATGGGACTTAACGACGAAAGAATTGTTGAAGCTTTAAAAAAATGGACTGTTGAAGATATGGATGGAAATCTCTTTAGAATGCACAACATAAACAATGATGATCTTCAAACGATACTTAATGCATTTCATGTTGAGATACCTCCTAAGTTCTTTACAAGACTGGATCTTAAATCACTCAAGAAATCCATGAAAATATTTTGATAGTACGTAAAATTAGTACGTTTTCTCAAAAATCTCAAACGACGTACCTGCGTGATAAACGCCGATTATTCGAAGAAACGGAGCCTTTTTGGGGCTCCGTTTCTATTTTACAAGTGGCAAACTCGGGTTATATCACACTGTATCAGATTAATCAACATTTTTTTAAACCCGCCGTCATTTTCATATCAGCAATAAAATAAAACATGATCTTCATACGCAGTAAAAGCCTGTTGAGCAGGGATCGCTCAACAGGCTTTTTTCAGTGTAATATATTCATTTTGTATTGCAGGTACATAATAGACCGTCAAACCATCTCCGGCTTAAGTGAGAATAAATTTTATTCCATATTTTTCAGAGCAAGCACCTTCGGTATCCTGCGGA
>NZ_JAGCFH010000278.1 GCF_017650195.1 Ruminococcus sp.
CCCTCACAGAACTTTCCACAAGCCTTGATATCCTTGTCTGAAACAAGATGATAGACATTTTTTCGGTCCATAAGAAGCTTTTCCTTAAGTGCCTTGACAGCATCCTTTTTTCCTGCCATGATTGAATTACTCCCTTCTCATCAAATACATCATATAATTAATCTTATCCTACTGTGCCTGGGGTATTTGCTTATTATTAAACAATTCTCTTATCTTGCCCGATACTTCCCATGCTATTCCGTTTACAGTTTCCATACAACCGTTATTATGTATTATATAGTCCGAGTGGCTACGGAAGAAGTCCTCGTCAAGCTGGGAATTCATTCGTTTCGTCGCCTGCTCAGAAGTAAGGCTGTCGCGGGATATGATACGCTTTCTGCGGATATCGGCATCAGCAAGCACCGAAATAATTATCTCGCAGAAATCATCAGCTCTGCTCTCAAATAAAGTGGGGGCGTCTAGAAGTATAAGTTTTTCTCCCTTTAAAGAATGCACTCTTATCTGACGTAGTATCTCCCCAGTGATATAAGGATATGTAATGGTATTGAGAGCTTCTAACTTTGACTTGTCTGAAAAAACTATCCCAGCAAGTCCCTTTCTGTTCAAAGTTCCGTCCTCATTTATGACGGATTGACCGAAAAGATCAGCTATCTCGTCAAGGCACTTAGTACCCTTTTCGACAATCTTTCTCGCTACCTGATCCGCATCGATGACAGCAAAGCCGTTTGAAGCAAACACTTTTGAGACTGTGCTTTTGCCTGCACCTGTCTGTCCTGTCAGACCAACGACCATAACGCCGTTCAAACTGTTCATATCCTTATCACCTCGAATCCTGCCGCCCTAATAAGGCGGTTATATACTGCAAGTCCTACCCCGTCTGTTTCTGGAGCACGGACATAGACTCTTTCTGCACCTACGTCGTCAAGCTCCCTGAGCCTCTGAAAGATAAGATGCGCCTGTTCAGAGCTGCTACTTCCATAAGTCATATACCTGTAAGGGAATTTATCTGCGTCTTTGTCAAATATAAGCGAATAAACACTTTCGCCGTTATTTGCACCCACATAATCAATAAAACTTTCAAGTTCTCCCTCTACCATTATTATATGAGCCCTGGGAGAATAATGCTTATACTTCATTCCCGGTGAAGCAGCCTTCTGACCTGCTTCAAGCTCGTGAAGTATTGCGCGGTCTATTATAACCTCGTTGCACAGCTCTGACAGCATTTCCTTTGTGACACATCCGGGTCGAAGTATCCTTACGGAACTGTCCCCTTCTATTGCAATAACGGTTGATTCAACTCCGAATTCGGAGCTACCGCCATCCACAATAGCCGATATCCTTCCCTTCATATCTCGCATAACGTGCTCTGCTGAGGTAGGGCTAGGATAACCTGACGTATTGGCTGACGGAGCAGCTATAGGTCTGCCAGCAAGCTCTATTATCCTATGCATCACAGGATGCGACGGCACTCTGATACCGACTGTATCAAGTCCGCCTGATGTTATCATAGGTATACTCTCATTCTTTGGAAGCACCATAGTCAGCGGTCCAGGACAAAAGCGCTCTGCAAGCCTATAAGCAAGGGGCGGAATAGTCCTTGTAAAGCTTACTGCCTGTGAAAAATCTGCAAGATGAACTATAAGTGGATTGTCGGCTGGCCTGCCCTTGGCTTCAAACACCTTGCGAACTGCTTCTTCATTGGAAGCGTCGGCTCCGAGTCCATATACAGTTTCCGTAGGTATGCCTACTATATCACCGCTTTTTATAAATTCAGCCGCTTTTTTAAGATCAATATCACTGTCGCTTAGTAAAACTGTTTCCATAAAAACTACGCTTCCTGATTTGCGAGCTTGGCAGCCTGATCGGCAGTTGCAAGCGCATCAAACACTTCATCAAGATTTCCGTTAAGGATATCCTCAAGTCTGTAAATAGTCAGACCTATACGGTGATCCGTAAGACGTCCCTGCGGATAATTGTATGTTCTGATCCTCTCGGAGCGGTCGCCTGTACCGACCTGCATTTTTCTCTCCGATGCAATCTTTGCGTCTTGCTCCTCCTGCATTGCCTCGTAAATCCTCGAGCGCAGAATCTTCATAGCTTTATCTTTATTCTTATGCTGACTTCTTTCGTCCTGACACTCCACAACCGTATTAGTAGGCAGATATGTTATCCTTACAGCGGACTCTGTTTTATTTATATGCTGTCCGCCTGCACCGCTTGCGCGGAAATAGTCTATTTTCAGATCCGTGGGATTAATATCAAGCTCCACCTCGTCTGCCTCGACAAGGACTGCCACGGTAACTGTTGAGGTATGAATACGCCCCTGTGATTCTGTTTCCGGGACTCTTTGTACACGGTGTACTCCGCTTTCATACTTCAGGCGTGAATAAGCTCCTTCGCCTTCTATAGAGAAGCTTATTTCCTTGAAGCCGCCAAGCTCGGTAGGATTAGCGCTTAGCACTTCCTGTTTCCAGCCCATTGTCTCGGCATACATCGTATACATACGGTACAGTGAATTAGCAAAGAGTGAAGCCTCCTCGCCACCTGCGCCGCCTCTTATTTCAATTATAACACTTTTATCATCATTTGGATCCTTAGGCAGAAGCAATACCTTAAGCTCCTGTGTTATAGTCTGCATTGCCTCGCGTGACTCATCAAACTCTGTCTGAGCCATCTCCTTGAACTCTTTGTCCAGTCCGCCGGTCTCAAGAAGCTCCTTGGCTTCGTCAAAGGAAGTCTGAGCCTTTTTGTATTCCCTGTATTTCTCGATTATTGGAGTCATCATTTTGAACTCCTTCATAAGCTGAGTATACAGTTTATTATCGTTTACGATATCGGGATCGGAGAGCTTTTCGCTTATCTCCTCATATTTCTGCTCCATTACTGCAAGCTTTTCAAACATCTGGTATTCTCCTTAATGGTAAAATAATACTAATAATGTTGCAGTCGGCTAACCCTCATCGGCGTGCTTGACATTCCGGATACTCTTTTCTATCTTGTTGCGCGGTACCATAAATTCCCTTGCACATTTCACGCATCTGAGTCTGAAGTCCATTCCTGCACGAATGACGAACATTTCATTGCCGCCGCAGGGATGATTCTTTTTCATAGTAAGAATATCTCCGGCTCTGATATCCAAAGAAGTATCCTCCTTTCATGGAAAATAAAAATCGAACATTTTTATTATACCGCAAAGTCGCTGTCAAATCAATATTTAGGAGGTATATTTTTTTCATTTTGGTGAAAAATAATAAAAACTGCCAATTAAACATATTGAACACATACAAA
Source organism: Ruminococcus sp. (assembly GCF_017650195.1). GTDB lineage: Bacteria > Bacillota > Clostridia > Oscillospirales > Ruminococcaceae > Ruminococcus. Next base: position 3,289 of record NZ_JAGCFH010000278.1, read on the forward strand.
AATTAGAAAGGATTTATAATATGATATCAAGAGTAACAGCCGATTTTGCAAACGCAGAACTTGCCGAATTTGCAATGAAAAGAGTAAGAGACAGCGTAGGGTACGTATATTCAGCAAAAATGATGTATAACAGAAGTCCTGATGCCATATTGAATAAAAGTGGCAACTCGGCTTTTCCCCTTATCCCAACCTATTATAATTCTCATAACAATTATCTTACAGACGTAATATGCTCTCCTGCTTCTAGCGAGCTTATTACGAGGGCACCAAAGAAATATCTTACTTCAACCTGCATTGTATGTGGAAGCGCAGCTGTCGATAATGTTATATCAGTACTCAACGCTATGGGAGGTACAAATATTCGTTTTGCTGGTTAGAATATTTCTCCCGGTCAGAGAATAGAATTAAGTATCAATGTAACGATAACGGAGGTACAAACATGAAATACAGACCTGAAGGCTTTCTTTATAACACTGACTCAAACAGTAGATACCTTGCAGATATAGATGGTCTTACAAAGGCTATGGAAAAAAGTATTATTCTCGAAGGCAAAGTCACGCTGTGTACAAGCTCTCACGATCTTATAGTTGAGCTCCCGTGTGCAAAAGGTATTATCAGTCGTGAAGAGGGAGCGATAGGAATAAAGGAAGGAAAAACCCGTGATATAGCACTTATATCACGGGTAAACAAAATAGTGTGCTTTAAGGTCAGAAGTATGGAGCTTGACGAAAGCGGTGAGGTCATCGCTGTACTTTCAAGAAAAGCCGCCCAGGAGGAATGTCGTAGAAATTATATATTAAATATGAAAAAAGGCGATATAATTGAAGCAAAAGTCACTCATCTTGAGCAATTTGGCTGCTTTGTGGATATAGGCTGCGGTATTCCTTCACTTATACCTATAGACGCTA
>NZ_JAGCFH010000279.1 GCF_017650195.1 Ruminococcus sp.
TGAGCCTGCCTGCCGAAACAACTGGCATATCCATCACGCAAAAAGCGGCGGCGGACAGATGCTTATCTGTATTGGCGGCCGCGGTTGGTATCAGGAATACGGAAAAGAGCCGAGAGAACTAAATCCAGGCGATATTGTCAATATCCCTGCCGAAGTCAAGCACTGGCATGGTGCGGCTAAGGATAGCTGGTTCGCACATCTTGCAATCGAAATTCAAGGCGAGGATTGCAGTACGAAATGGTGCGAGGCTGTGTCCGACGAGGATTACAATAAACTGAAATAGTATATGTAAAGGCAGCCGTAATGGCTGCCTAACTTTTATCACTTTTCCATAAAAAAAACGAAACATACAAAAAAGTCCTCACAGCCGAAACTGTGAGGACTCATTGTTTTTAATCAGATAAACACATTAACGTGAATATCTCACCAGCTTAGTATCCTACGCTTAGTGGACTTCGCGTAAAGGTATTCTTTAGCATCGTCCAGATTCAGCGTAAAATAGCCGATCTGCGTATATTTCCGAATTACTTCTTTTCGCTTATTGCAGCCTGTACTGTGGATAGTGTGGCAATCAAAATAATATTCATAAAAGGCTGTATTACGCTGAGGATTTGATACGACAAAAGTCCTGCGTTGTCAGCAGTTATAATAGAATAAAACAAAAGCTGGAAAGTTGCTCCTTAACTTGGAATAGTATTCATACATTTTTGAGATACATCAATTCATCTCATTTACTGTAATCTGCATTTTACAATTGCTTCTGTCACATCAGTCAATACAAGCTCACCATTTTGATTATAAACGTCAAAGGATACGGCTACAATTCCATTTTTATCATTACGCTTAACGAGGTTTGTTATAGTTGCTTTTCCTGTCAGCACATCTTCTGCGAAAACGGGCTTGTGCCATTCAATTTTGGTTGATTTACCTGCAAGCAGTTCATTACCAAAAAAATCTACTTCAAGGTACTTTGCCCAGACAGCCATGAATGACATAACACCGGGAGCAATAAGTTTACCGAAGTGAGTTGTCTTTGCATATTCCTCATCTGTATGCATCGGCAAATCATCGTACTCTTTAGCAAATGCAAGCATTTTATCTTTGGCTATAACCGCAGGGGCTACCTCAACGCTCATTCCGAGTTTCATTTCATCAAAATACATATTATACCTTCTGAGTATATAAGAAAATGACCTTTATAATTTTGCTTTTGGAAATATATGTATTATACCATACACAGGATTATTTATAAATAATAAAATCATATCTGTTTGAAAAGTCTCAAAAACTTACAAAATATCAAATTTCAGTCATAGAATATAGTTCAGAGCACAAATTCAACTCCGTAGCGGCAGTTTTTGTGTTTTGATTAAACAAAATCTCGCAATAATTAAAAAATATTTTTTCGAAAAAGGTATTGACAAATGGATTTTTGTATGATATAATCCTGAACATAAGCTATGAGGAAGACAAGCAGAGGATTGCCAATGTCTGCAGAGAGCCGACGGTCGGTGTGAGTCGGTGTCAAGCAATGCTATGTATCCCTTCTGAGCCGGAATGCTGAAAGGATTTCAGTAAGCGTTCCCGTGATTCTGCGTTAATGAATAGGACTTGCTGGAGTCTGAAGTGGTGTTACGCAATAGCGGCACAATTTGAGTGGTACCGCGGGTAATCTGATTATGATACTCGTCTCAAAGTATTTATCTTTGAGACGAGTTTTTTGTTTTTCGCGGTAAAGACAGCGGCAGTATTTTTCTGCGACCGTTTCATTTTCCAGTATCAAATTTTAAAAGGAGAGATTATTATGAGTAAAATGACGGAATTGCAGAATGCAGAAGTAAGAATCAGAGAGGTCGCAGAGCGTATTTCAAATCTGCGTGAAGATCTTGGTATTTCAGTCGAAGAAATGGCTGTAAATACAGGATACTCCGTTGAAGACTACAAAAAATACGAATCAGGTGAACAGGATTTCAGTTTCACGTTCATCTACAAATGTGCTAATACCTTTAACGTTGATATCACCGACCTCATGGAAGGAAGCAGTCCTGAACTCAGCGGCTATACAGTTACCCGTAAGGGCGAGGGTTTGCCTATCGTTCGCAGAAAGGGCTTTGCCTACAACCGCCTTGCATCAAAATTCAAAAACAAGATCGTTGAACCATTTCATGTTGTTATCCCATATTCAGAAGAAGCTCTTTCACAGCCTCTGCATATGGCAAGCCACGCTGGACAGGAAATGGATATCGTTTTAAAGGGTACTGTACGTATGACAGTTGGTTCACATACAGAGATACTCCACGAGGGAGACTGTATCTATTACGACAGCTCCATGCCGCATGATGAAGTCGCTCTCGGTGGTGAGGACTGTGAGATCTACGCTTTCGTTATGGCTCCGCGCGGTACAACAGGAATGACCGAATTCCGCGAGCATATTGCTGAACATCATCTTACAAATGTCGATAAAGCAGGTCTTCTTAATCCGGTTTCAGAAAAGTTTGTCAAATGCGAGACTGATGAGAACGGAATTCTCAGCGGCGTTCAATTCGTAAATGAGGATAAGTTTAACTTTGCATATGATATCGTTGATGTAATGGCTGAAAAATGTCCTGACAAAACTGCTATGATCTATGTTGACGTTGATCATAATGAGAGAAAGTTCACTTTCAAAGACATCAAGAAGTATTCCTGCCAGACTGCTAACTACTTCAAGTCACTGGGCATTAAAAAAGGTGACAGAGTTATGCTTATCCTTAAACGTCACTATCAGTTCTGGTTCTCGATCATCGCTCTCCACCGTATTGGTGCGCTGGTAATCCCCGCATCAAATATGCTCAAGGAACACGACCTTGAATACAGATTCAATTCGGCTGAAGTATCTGCTATCGTATGTACTTCTGATGGCGAGGTTGCAGATGAAGTTGATAAGGCTTGTGCTGTTTCTCCTTCACTCAAGACAAAGATCATCGTAAACGGACAGCGAGAAGGCTGGCACGATTTCAACGAGGAGCTTTCGGCATACAGCACTCATTTTGAGCGCACTGCCGAGACGCCCTGTGGTACTGACCCTATGCTCATTTTCTTCAGTTCCGGTACATCAGGAAATCCGAAACTCGTTCTCCACAGCTACCAGTACCCGCTCGGTCACTATGTAACTGCACGCTACTGGCAGAATGCTGACCCGAACGGTCTGCACTTCACTATCTCTGATACCGGCTGGGGCAAGGCTCTCTGGGGCAAGCTTTACGGTCAGTGGATGAACGAATCTGCTGTATTCGTATATGACTTCGAGCGTTTCCACGCAGATGATATACTTCCCATGTTCAAGAAGTACAATGTAACATCATTTTGCGCACCTCCGACTATGTACCGTTTCTTCATCAAGGAAGACCTTTCCAAGTACGATCTCTCTTCACTTAAATATGCCTGCATCGCCGGTGAGGCACTCAACCCTGAGGTATTCCACCAGTTCTACAAGGCAACAAGCATCAA
>NZ_JAGCFH010000280.1 GCF_017650195.1 Ruminococcus sp.
ATCCAAAGTACCTTGACAAATTGCAGTATCCATTGTATACTGTAAAAAAATCAGAGCGGCTATTTTTCAAGCCGCTCCCACACATCGTTTTTATCACAGTTTTTGAATTTACAGAGATTTTTTCACAGAGCCCTTTTTATATACTTATTTTGCTGAGGTTAGTCCAGCCATCCATAATCTCCTCGAACCTTTGAAACCAAGGCAGCTTACGGGGGAGTTCTTTTCCCAACGCGGAGCCTCCGTTGTCCTGATGAGTCGAAGGGTCGATACGCCTATATCGTTGAGCTTTTTTGCTGTCGGGATAAGGGAATCAAGGTTGCGGCGATGAACCTGCGTCTGCGACATCACGCAGAAGCCGCTCTTCGTGAATAGCTTGAACTCCTCATCGGTTAGCACCTGCGCAAATATTTCGTTCTTATCGGAAGAGCATCAAAAAGCCTTCATGGTAATATTGGAGTGCCTCAGAAAAAAACAAAATCGTACATCCGAGTGAAATGCTTCATTCACAGGCTCAAAAATCGTTCACAGCGGCTTCAATCGCTCTCGGTGGCGCAGCTTCCCGAACTGTCACCGATGCCGTCAAAAACGGCTCACAAATCGCTGATAGGTTTACTATCAGTTGGTTTTCGGAGAAACAAAAAAGGACTCGATTCCAGCGTTTTCACATTTCATGAAAACCACTAAAACCGAGTCCGAAACTTTGTGTACTATTTTTAGCTGAAAAATCAGAGATTAGCCGGTATATCGACCTTTGAAGAGCTCCGAAACCACCTTTGTGGGGGTTCAACTCCCTAAAAAGCCTTAAAACACCCCAATGTCATCCCTCATTTTTTTAAGAAATTTTTCTGAATTTGGGCAGCAAAAAAGCCCGAATATTCGGGTTTTTTCTGCATTGTCATACATTTAGTCATGACGATATGGTACGCCTGACTGGAATCGAACCAGCGCACATGGCGTCGGAGGCCACTGCTCTATCCACTGAGCTACAGGCGCATATTTGTTAACATTTACTATTATATCAAAAACTATTGTATTTTGCAAGAGTTTATGATATAATTGTTAGAGAAAAAATGAGGTTCGACGTAAAATAGGCTTAGAACCAATCGATGGGGGTGAAATTTTGGAGGATTATATCTACGTGATAGTTGCGCAGACCGGTACTGGTCCCGCAAGATTTTTCAGATTCATAACCAAAAAGCCATTTAACCATGTTTCTCTTTCGGCAGATGTAACTCTTTCAGAGATGTACAGCTTCTGTCGTACATATCGTCCTGTTCCGCTTCCTGCGACATTTAATAAGGAAATAGTCGGAAAGGGAACACTCGGACAGTTCGGATATATTCCATGTGAAATATATAGGATTCCTGTAACGAAAGAGCAGAAAGCGGAATATAACAGCATTATCCGCCATTTTGTTGATAACAGAAACATCTACTCATATAATATACTGGGCCTTTTAGCTGTATATATGAACATAGAGTGGAAACGCAAGAAAAGCTTTGTGTGTTCTCAGTTTGTTGCATATACTCTTGATAAGATCGGAATCCCGCTTGAGAAATCATTCTGTCTTTATACACCTGATGATTTCCGCAGATTCCCTGGAGCAACACTGTATTATGCAGGGGAACTGAATACTTTCTATGATGATATCATGTCTCGTCCTGAGAGTATGTATCCCAGAACATTTACATCTAGAGCAAACTAAACTATTTCAGATATTTTAGACGAGAGCAGAAATGCCGCTCGGATCTCGTCTGCGACAGTCAAATATACTGCAGTAATAATCCGGCTGTCGCTGTCTATCATATGACTGATCCGGAAACTCTTATCCAGTATATCAAGCTGAGAATAATCATTCTCTACCGTAAGATGTGCCGGAGATATCTGATTAATATTAAGTTTATTATAAGAATTTGCATAAGATAATAAAAACATTCTTAGACCGCAATTCAGTATGACGTAAGTAATTACGATACTGACTGCGGTCTTATTTATTCTTCTTTTCATCTTTCTCCTTAATTGAATCAAGCAACCTGCTAAGTGACTGACCGATAAGTTGTCCGCTGAACTGGACCTGATCAAGTGTGTTGCAGTGTGATCCGACTTCTATCAAAAGACTTCCCGTTGTAAGATCCTGATTATAGTGGCGATAGTCGAACAGGATGGGGCGTGTGAGACCTTTGTTATCTGATTCTAGCTGCTGCTGAAGACAGCAGGCGAAGTGAAAGTTCTTCATGTAATCCGGCATTCCCAGAGTCCCGTCATCACATCCGGAGATTATCATTACCTGAGCAGCTTCTTTTCCGTCTATTTCAGTATAAGGCTGGATAGCAGTCCCTTCTCCGGATATCGCATCCCTATGAATGTCAAGTGCTACCTTTATGCTAGGATACTGTTCAAGGATAGGTAATATAGTTTCTCTGCTTCTAGAGTACGAACCGTTGTATGATGGAAAATCGTGTATATCTGTTGCGTGAATAACACTATAACCTGCACCTTCCAGTTCTGCCTG
>NZ_JAGCFH010000281.1 GCF_017650195.1 Ruminococcus sp.
AGCGCAATATATGGTATAAACACACAGATACCAAACATTGTTAAACTTCCACAATAATTATATCACACTCACTTTTAAAATGCAACATAAAACACCTTTTTTTTATCTTATTTTTACAGAATTGTGAACTGCGGCAATTTGCTTTATAGTAATTTAGTCATTTTGCACGTTCTTGCACTAAAATGCCTTTCCCTAAAGGTAAAAACCCCATTGAATTCTGTGGACAAGTTTATATTTTTTACCATATTACACCGTTTTCATAAAAGTATTCACGTATACTATTATAATATAGACTTTTTCACCGTATCAAGGAGAATAACTCACATCTCATGTATGACTTTCCATAGCTCGTTTGCAGTTTCCTGACCCACTCCGGCGGCAACCGCAAGCTCCTCTGGAGAAGCTTTTTTCAGATTTGCAATCGTCTTATATCTCATGAACAGCTTGGCAGCCTTCTTTTCACCTATACCACGTACATTTAGGAGCTCCGAGCTGTATGTTTTTTTCTTGTGGCGCGAGTGCATGAAGCTAACGGAAAATCTGTGTACCTCGTCCTGTATCCTCGTAACAAGGTCGAAAACGGCTTTCAAACTGTTAATCTGTATTTCCCTGCCACCCGTTGCAATAGCTCTCGTGCGGTGCTTGTCGTCCTTGACCATACCAAACAGGGGTATATCCAATCCAAGCTCCCGAAGCAGCGGTTCTACAGCGTTAACGTGACCTTTGCCACCATCAAGGAGTATAAGGTCGGGAGTTCGTGTGAAGTACTCATCCCCATCCCCAATTATTATATGCATGAGCCTTCTTTTCAACACCTCCCGCATACTTCCGTAGTCGTTCTGAAGTTCCTGCTCCTTCACGGTAAAGCGCTTGTACGCCTTTTTCAGTGGTCTGCCGTCCTCGAATACCACCATGCCAGCGACCATTGACTCAGAGGAAAGGTTTGATATATCGTATGCTTCGATATATCGCGGTGGCTTTGAAAGACCAAGGCTTTGTCCCAGCTGTTCGAGGGCTAATACCTCTTTACCTGTGCGTGAATTCTTTATTGCAGCATATTCCGCACTGTTATTTTTAGCCAGTCTAAGGAGCTCAAGCTGACGCCCCTTCTGCGGAACATGAAGATTAACCTTTCTCTTTGCTTGAGTCTCCAGCATCTCAACGAGGAGCTCTCTGTCTGAGGGAATATGGTCCACCACGATATTCTTCGGTATATCTGGTTTTTTGTAGTAAAATTGCAACATGAACTGACCAAGTATCTCTTCGTTTCTGTCAGGCAGCGGTATCTCAAAGACAGCTTTGTCAAAAAGCCTGTCCTCACGATACATGAGCACTGAAATATACAGTCCCTCATAAAATTCGGCAATACCTATAACGTCTGCTGACTCCACACCACTGTTAATTATCTTCTGCTTTTCCGAAGCCTTTTTCACCGCAGTGATACGATCCCGGAGCATCGCTGCCTTCTCGAAATCGAGCTCCTCTGCGGCACGTTCCATTTCGGCTTTCATTCTCTCCACGGACTCCGCACTGCCACTCTTTATGAACTCTACAGCCTGATTTACAGCGCTTCGGTAGTCCTCAGCACTTATCCTGCCCCTGCACACTCCCATACACTGCTTGATGTGGTAGTTGAGGCATGGGCGGCTTTTTCCGAAATCCTGAGGAAAACGACGTTTGCAAGTAGGCAGCATGAACACACGGTTCGCTTCATTAACAGCCTCCTTTGTAATAAAACCACTAGTATAGGGGCCAAGATAGGTACCGCTCTGTTTCGTGTTTTTTTCATTGGTTATACGCGGATACTCTTCGTCTGAAATGCGTATATAATGATATCCCTTGTCGTCCTTCAGGAGTATGTTATACTTCGGCTTATGCTGCTTGATGAGGCTGCATTCCAGCAGCAGAGCCTCAAACTCACTGTCGGTAACTATGAAGTCGTAATCGTACACATTAGACACCATAGCTGCAACCTTCGGCGTATGGTCAGGATTTTCGCGAAAGTAGCTGCTGACGCGGTTATGAAGGTTCTTAGCCTTCCCGATGTATATGATAGAACTATCCTTTTTTCGCATTATGTATACTCCGGGAGAAGCTGTCAGCTTTGCAGTTTTTTCACGCAGATACGACAGTCTCGGGTTCATTCCTGTTACTCCTTTCCGGTCGGTTCAATTCCAAAAACAGGGCGCACACCGTGCGCCCATAATATTAATCTTTATGTAAAACAAGTGGGAATATAACTTTTTGTTGTACTAATATAGTCATGCGTTCACAATTGAACATTCCCAGTTTTCCGTTAGAAGGTATAAGCGGTGTGCGAAGCTCTTCAGTATCGGCTAACGGCTCTTTCTAACCTGTCTTCGTATATATCGGAAGGTTTCATCCTCGCCCTTGTCGCGAAGCATAGTAAGCAAAAATTCCAGCTTTTCAGCCGTTGTCTTTTCGATGACTCTCTTAGGCTTTGCCCGAAGGAAGTACTCCAGCGGCATGGAGTTATTATACTTTTCCTTATTGTATATTTTTGACGCTGCAACCCGGTCGCAGAACATCTCAAATATGTATATATCTGGCATTTTAACGGGTTCGAGCATTTTAACGATTGGATCGTAATCTGTCCAGTACTCAAAGTGGTGCTTGTTCCTGCCCTTATGATGCATCCAAGCCTTAGAGTAACCGTCCACCTCGCGTTCACGCTCGTTGGGACTCCTTGTACCCTGATAATATTTAACTCCCGGTATGAACTCAGTGGGTGAAAACTTCGACAAATCGTGAAGAAAGCCCCTTATGGGTATACCGGCTTTGATACAGTGTATAAGCACCTGATGTCTGTGTTGCTGGACCGTTCTCAAATGTCCGAAGAAATTTTTACAAAGCATTCGAACGCTCCTCGCTGTAGCTTCCGCTTATATCGAGAACGCTCTCTTTTTCGATGAGCTTTCCGCTAATAATGCGTCTACCCTCAGAATAACTGGGATCTGCCAGCTTTTTCGCCATAATGCCTACAGATACCTCTGCCATTTTCGAGAGATCCACCTCAACTGTAGTAATTGTCGGTATGCATATACTCGACACTGTATAATTATCATAACCCACGACGCTTATATCCTCAGGAACACGTATGCCCTTGGACTTAAGAGCAGATATGACCCTGAAAGCGGTCTCGTCGCAGTTGCATACAAAAGCCGTAGGCATCTCGTCGGGAAACATAATATCCTCAATAAGCACGCCCTGCTTGGTCCTGTCACCGATGATCCACTCTATACGGAATTCAAAGTCGTTTTCCATGATACATTTCAGATAGCCAAGATATCGGTCGTTTATACTGCTCGTAGCATTAAGTGTACCAATAAAACCTATATTCCTGTGCCCCTTTTCCACAAGGTAATCCGTAAGCATATAGCCTCCGTTGAAATTATCCGAGAGGACAGCGTCCACCTTATACCTGTTATCGTAGAAGTCAACGAAAATAACCGGCATTGTCAGCTTGCTGAGGCACTCTATGTATTTTCTGTGTACCTGTCCAATGACAATAACGCCGTCAACCTTTCCGTCGGTCACCATATTCGGGAGCATTCCGTTCTTTTCGTTTTCCGAGTTGACACACTCGTATACCGTGCAGACGTTTATCTGCGAAAGCTGATTGGATATGCTTGCAGTCAGCTCCCAGTAAAATGTTCCTCTTGCACCCACAAAGCGCTCCGAGGTGAGTATACCCACATTTTTCCCTGTTTTAGGCAGAGCAATGCGTTTCCTTTCGCTCTTGGTATTTGAGGGTTTGTAGCCCATTTTTTCGGCGGTCTCGCAGATCTTTTTTCTCATCTGCTCACTCACGCCGTCCCTACCTGCAAGAGCATTTGATACTGTTACCACGCTCACTCCGAGCTTTGTAGCAATATCAAGCATTTTAACACCGTTTTTCATAATGCCCCCCATTTTTGCTTACGGAATGATCTCCGCATCATTTCTTCCTCTTTTTTTAGTTTAGGCCTGATTAAATAAACCTTAACTATTATACCATGCTTTAAGTGATAAATAAAGTATTTTTGCAAATTTCGGAATATATGTCAATTTTCGTGACCGTTATTTGTGCATATTGCTAAGAGCTGTAAATCAATTCCTTGGAACTCTTCTGCCAGTCTCTTAATTTTTCTGCCATATTCTTGAAATGGTAAGAAACACCTCACCATAGGAGTCCCTCTCGCTGTTATCCTCGGCTGAATACAAGGATGAGACTGGTCATATTTCCCTGATGAAGAGACAGAGCATCCGTATTCTTCCTATTCCTTAAGGGGAAACCTGTGTTTTCTTTTTCTAATAATATCATCTCCTTAAGCTATTGTCTGCCGGAACTCTCATTTTAAACATTAGTATTTGCCAACACAGCCGTACATTCCTTTTAGTGATTAGTTCAAGCTCAGTTAACTTGCTTTACATGATACATAACAAAAAGCCACAGCATTTCCGGCGCAGTTGTCAGAAATGCCATGGCATATAATATTATTCAATTTCGGTATGCTCGTTCACCGTCTGAGTTATCATGGGCTCTTCGCCGATCTCGTCATGTCTCGGAGTCACCATAGGAGCGTCAGGCTCGTAGGTGAGGATTATCTCCTTGACCTTCTCGTCACGGGTGAGGTTATACGTCATTTTAAGCGCTTTAAGAGCGTTTGGTATATCCTTGTCCATGAGATAATTGGCGGAAAGCTGAGCAGCTACTGAAACAACATCCTGATCCGGTCCAAATTCAAAGTTATACTTCTTCATGACCTCTATCATGTCATTTCTTGAAGGCTGCTTAATGGGCTTGCCCTTTCGCTGAACGAGGTCCCTCATTTCATGAGGAATAGCAGGGTGGGGAGCAAAAAACACACTTGCTGCAAGGAACACAAACGCATCGTCATACTCGCCCATATCAGTAAGCGCATAGCCTGCGTTTGCGTAGCATCTTGCGATAGCCACCGGCGACGAAGCAACCTTAAGAGTCTCTCTTGTAGTTTCGAGAGTCATTCTCTTGTTTTTCAGTAGCTTGTATACCTCCGCAAGCTCAAACCTCGGACCGCAGTCCAGAGGATTATACTCCATAGCCTTCTCCAACACGGGTATAGCGTCAAGAGGCGAACCCGTCTCAACAAGAAGATATCCATAAGTAGTAATGAATGTACCGAAATCAAAGGGAGTACGGTTTAGCACCTTGTCAGACTTGTATCTAAGCTGATACAGATTATCCTCGAAGGGATTCCTCAGAGATACGAACTTTGAGGTCTCAGTGTCCTTATAGTCAAGGATTATTTTCTTGTAAAGGCGTTCCGCAAGAGACTTTGCCTCGGTAATATTCTTTTCTCTGATGAGTTCCATGATCCTTTCATGCATCTCATCGAGGCGCATTCCATCGATATGAGTAAGTCTGTCTATTTCTGCCTTCTGATCCTCAGGCATCAGTTCGATAAGGAGCTGCGTTGCAGCATCCACGCCCTCGAGATTTTTCTCACTTGCAAAGCGTTCAGCCTCGGCACGGAGAAACCTGTTGTTATCCTCAGCGGAGTCTGTGAGCTTTGCCCTCAGCTCCTCAAGGATCTTGTTTTTTGCCATTATATTTCCTCATTTCGTAGGGGGTCCCGGTTATTCTCAGAAGCCTCTCTTGGACATTTCCTTTCTGAACTTAGCGTCGATCTTGTCCTGCTTCTTCTTGTTTTTCAGTTCAGCCTTTGTCATATAGCGTGCGTCCATCTGCTGCTGCATAGGTCTTGAAGGCTGATTTCCACCAAATGATTTTCTTGCAGGGGTCTTGTACTCATCAAATACCGGTACATTCTGCTGTGCCTGCTGCGCAGCCATCTGTCTTCTCTTTGCGGAATCGTCGCCCATTGTGGAGAGAACGTCCTCAACAGAAGTAAGAACGGGGCTGTTAGCCTTAAGGCCCTGTGTCTCGATGAGGTTCTTGTCAGCGTACTCTCTCGAGCTCGCGATAGCGTTGATGAAAGCCTGTGAAGTAGACTTACTGTGAGGATTTACTGCGATCTTGGAGATATTTGCAGTAGGTGTGCCTGTTGTCTGTACGGGCTTCCTCGGAACCACCGACTTTACGGGAGCCTGCTGCTGTGCAGGAGCCGATGCAGCCCTCTGAGCCTGTGCCGCAGTCTGCTGTGCAGGAGCTGCTGCTTGTTTGGGCTGTGCGTTAAGCGGGATGAATACAGGCTTGCCGTTCTGATCGTAACCTGCAAGACGCATCTGAACGTACTTATATACAGGCTGGTTATTGGCGTCGTATCCAGCGAACTGGGGTACCTTAACGATCTGCGGCTGCTGAGCCTGCTGGTTCTGCTCTGTCTCTGCACCTGCGTTTGGTGCTGTATTATTGTAATCGCTCATATATAAATCATACTCCTCTTCTGCCTTTACCGGCTGATTAAATGTTGCCTCGGATATATCATCAAACACGACTGCCCCGTCATCTCTCGCCTTAGAGAAACTGTCGAGGGCCTGTGCTGATATGTCTGGAACCTCGGGAATATCGTCAAGCTCGGGAACTGAATTGTCCTCCACTGCCGGAAGGGTATCAAATTCAGGAGCAGTAATGTCCTCTACCGTCGGTACTCCCTCAAGAGCTGCTGCCGCAAGACTCTCAGCTGAGGGGATTGCTTCGAATTCAGGAGCAACGATATCGTCTACCTTCGGAGCGCCGTTGAGAGCTGCTGCTGCAAGACTCTCAGCCGAAGGAAGCTCATCTGCTGCTGGAGCAGCTATATCCTCTACAAGAGGAGTCTCTCCTGGTACGTGCTGGAGCACGTTAGCAGCCATATCCCCGTAGATCGGTGTGGAAACGTCTCCCAAATAACCTGTATTCTCAGCGGCGTACTGCGGCATATTCCCTGCTGCCGCCATATTGCCGTAATTGGAAGCACTCATGTCTGGTACTGCAAGCTCTGCCATTTCGTCTGGCTGAATGAAGTTGGAAGGAGCTATATCGCTTCCGGGAGCTGTATTCTCAAATCCGAAGAGCTGATCCGCAACATAGTCCCACTCCGTACCCTGTGTAAGAGGTTGCTCCGGAACCGGCTCATATCCGTAAACCGGTGTTATTGGACCCTCTATAGGATTACCGTTGGCGTCATACAGAGTTTGAGTGCCGTCATAGATGTTCGGTTCACCGTATATTGCTTCATCATAGACTGGCTCATCGAATGCCGGCTGATTTAACGCCTGATCATCATAAACAGGTTCCTCAAATACAGGCTGCTCGAAGGCAGGCTGCGGGAAATTGTTTTCTGGCTGATGCTCCGGGGTTATTGAGAACAGGTTCATTATGTCCTCGTCAGAATGTGTGATCTCGGGTGCCGAATGCTGCTGATATGCATCGTCGTAGCCGCCCATATCAGTATAATCGCCTGCATTATCATAGCCGCCCATATCTTCGTAGTTCTGGGGCTGACCGTAATTCTGGGGCTGGCCGTATCCCTGAGACTGGCCGAAATTCTGCGGCTGGTTGTAGAACTGAGCCGGCTGCTCAGCAGGATTTTGTGGATTTGGTATAGCAAACTGTGCGAGGAAATCGTCCTGGGGAACTGCTGCATGCTGCATCGGAGCGGCATGTTCTTCGCCGGGCTTCTGTATCGCGAACTGTGCAAGAAAATCATCCTCTGCGGGAGCCGGATTGTTATTCTCATGCGGATTAATCGCAAACTGGGCAAGATTGTTGCCGGCAGGCGCGCCCGGACCCGGGAAACCGTTCTGTGGAGTTTCTGCCTGAGGCTGATACTTGAACTGATCAAGCTCATTCCTCTGAGCTTCCTCCTCAGCGGCTCTGCGCTGCTCCTCGGCAGCTTTCCTAAGTTCTTCCTGAGCCCTTCTTCTTGCCATTTCCTCTTTCTGCTTGGCATTAGGATCTCTTGTAATCCTTGCCGTAGTATTTCCGAGTGGAACTATTCCCACATCGTTCATACCCATTTTTTCGCGTTTTTTCTCTTCCTTGAGAAGGAGCGAAATTTCCTTTCTGTCAGCTTTTATAAGCTTCTTCGCGAGATTCGCCTTACATTTTTCACAAGTTATCTCCTTAAGATCTGTCATAAGGGACGTTCTGTGAAAGCGAGTCACGTTTTCAGGCTTCATCAGGTTGATACCGCAGCCTGTTTTCTTCTCGTTCTCGGTCCCGTGAACCACTTTGTCGAACGAGGATGTTACCAGAATAATATCCATATTTCTTCTCTCCCCACCACTGCGAAACTGCAGTATCCGCTTTACGGCAGCGGGCAGCCGATTTCCCAGCTCGCAAATCGCACTCCAAAAATTGTTGCAGACAACGGTAAAGAGGACCGTGCCGCAGAGCTTTTAATGCGAATATCTATACAAGTATATTATACATGATATTTCAAAAAAAATCAACACTTTCTTAAGAAATGAACGCAAAAATTATACCGTTTTTAAAATTTTCGGTGATAATAACAAATCGTTATTGATTTTTTTGTCAATTTTTCCTGTCAATATCTCAACTTAATTAGGTAAAAAATAATACGTTTTTTGCGTGAAATCAGATTTTCAGCCTGTTTCCTCTCATCTGATGTTCCACATTATTCTATCAGATGTATCAAAATCGCGTCATTGAACAGTCATTATTTTACTTATGTGTAAAAAATTATTAAAAACTCATTTTTCTATTGCATTATCATTGATTTTGTTGTATTATTAATAGTGTATTGGCAGGCACCGGAAGATGTCTGCCGCCAGCTTCTTTCAAAGGAGGAAAAAACGTGAAACTCGTTTCAGTAGTTGTTCCGTGTTACAACGAGCAGGAAGTTCTTCCCATGTTCTATGAGGAGATAACCAAAGTGTCGGCACAGATGTCAAAGGACTTCCCAGAGCTTGAATTTGAGTACCTGTTCATCAACGACGGTTCAAAAGATACTACTCTCGACCTTCTCCGCGGTCTTGCAGACAGAGACAAGAGAGTGAGATACATTTCGTTTTCAAGGAATTTCGGCAAGGAATCCGGTATGTACGCCGGTCTTAAGAACGCCAAGGGCGACTTCGTAGTGGTAATGGACGCTGATCTTCAGCATCCCCCTTCATTCCTTCCGAAGATGTACAGCTATGTAAGGAACGGCGAATACGACTGTGCTACCACGCGCCGTGTCAGCCGCAAGGGCGAATCAAAGGTGCGTTCGTGGTTTGCAAGGCTGTTCTATAGGATAATGAACAAGATATCCCAGACGGAGATCGTTGACGGAGCTCAGGATTTCCGCTTCATGACAAGACAGATGGTGGATGCCATTCTTGATATGTCTGAGTACAACCGCTTCTCGAAAGGCATATTCAGCTGGGTGGGCTTCAATACAAAGTATATCGAATACGAGAATGTAGAGCGTCCTGCAGGTACGTCCTCATGGTCTTTCTGGGGACTTTTCAAGTACTCCCTCGAAGGCATAATGGCATTCTCCACTGCTCCTCTCGCCATAGCATCACTGCTGGGAATGATAACCTGCTTAATAGCCTTTGTGCTCATAGTCATAACGATAATCAGGTCAGCTTTCGGCTGGCTCAACGCTCCCGACGGATATCCCACGATGCTCTGTCTGATCTTCCTGTTCAGCGGACTCCAGCTCTTCTGCGTAGGTATCCTAGGTCAGTACCTTTCCAAGACATACCTTGAGACGAAGAACCGTCCAATTTACATAACCAAGGAAACAGAGGAGCTTTACCGCAGTCGGAAGTCTGCGGCTCAGAACGGCGCCGCTCAGGAGAACGGCTCCGCAGCAGACGAGAAGAAATGACTGTAAGGAGGTGCGGAGACCATGAATAAGCACGTAAGACTCTTGGCTTCCGTATTGTTCATAGTCATCATCGTCCTCGCAGCCGCGATAACGCGGTTCAATTCCGATTCCGCGAAGAGCTCCGTCAGCAGTGACGAACAGCCTGCCGTGGAAAGGATAATAGACACTAGCTCTGACGGAATCCGCATATTCAAGGACAGCAGTGGTCTCACCGGCATAATTGACAGCAGCGACAGGGTAATAGTCTACCCGGAGTGGAACGATATCCGTTTCACCCAGAGCAGTATGTGCATAGCAGAAAAGCGCATCAAGAGTAAGCTGCTTTACGGCTGCATAGACTACGAGGGAAATATCACTGTTCCCTTCGTCTATTCGTCGATTGAGCCCGTAAAGTTTCCAACCCGCACCCTGTACTTTGCAAAGTCAGCCGACAACGGTAGCTATGCGGTATACGACCAGAATTTCAGTCCCTGCTTCGCAGAAACGTGGAGGAGCTTCAAAACGTCGGGCGACAATCTCACTCTGAGTACAGAGAATGGCTCCTACCTCTATGCCGTGAAGGACGACGGATTGATATTCAGAGAAGCCACTGTGGACGGCTTTGTAATGCAGAAAAAGTTTCCTTACAGTTTCGAGGTGAAAAAGGAAAAATACCTTGCCAAGCTCACACCCCAGATACTCGAAACTATATCAAGGGATATCAAAAAATACGTGGAATTCGCATTTTCCGGAGGGACAGAGTTTCCGGAGCTCTCAGAATCATCGCAGATAGAGACTCTTTTCCCTAACGAGACCGGACTGTCATGCAGTCTGAAAAAGCTCTCGGATATCCTCGTTACTCATGTATCATCAGACGGCGATACCATAAAGGCAGAGGTGTCGCTTACAGTCGAAACCGACTTGAATTACACCGCCAGCGGCAGACCTATGCAACTACACGAAAAATGCAGAGCAGATCTCGCGTTTTCAGGAAGCTCTTCGGCGGATTTCCAGATAGTATCTGTAAAATTCTCAAACGAAAAGCCAAATTACCCCAAAGCCGAGCCTGAGGGCGAACAGGAAGAATAGTGATGTGATAAGCAAGTTCTCATTCATCACTGCCGTGTTGCTTGTAGTATCGTCAGACTGAGAAAAAACTTTCCTCCCGGTGAACAAAATACGGGAGCTGAATTATTATAAGCGAGATAGCCGGTTTCAAGTTCACTAAAGAATAAAAAGGAGAAAACATCATGGCAAAAAAAGTTGCAGTTATCATGGGAAGCGACAGTGACTTCCCTGTTGTTAAATCAGCTCTCACAGAGCTCAAAAAGTACGATGTTGAGTTCGAGTGCCGGGTAATGAGCGCACACAGAACTCCAGCAGAAGCCTGCGAATTCGCTTCAAAGGCAAGGGAAAACGGCTTCGGAGCTATTATATGCGCCGCCGGTATGGCTGCTCACCTTGCGGGAGTAGTTGCAGGACATACCACCCTGCCTGTTATCGGAATACCAATGAAATCAAAGGCTCTTGAGGGAGTTGACGCTCTCCTCGCAACGGTTATGATGCCTCCCGGAGTTCCGGTAGCCACAGTAGGCATAGACGGTGCAAAGAATGCAGCTGTGCTCGCTGTACAGATGCTCGCTATAGCCGATGAAGAGCTTGCCGCAAAGCTAGCAGCTGAGAAGCAGGCTATGGCTGATGGTGTTATCGCCAAAGACAAAGCTCTTCAGGAGCAGATTAGTGCACTCTAACAACAATCCCATTCCCCGTGATAAGGAGGTACTATCATGGCGCCAGCTGAAAGAAAGGCAAACTCTGAAAAAATCATAGCCGCAAAGGGTATAGGCATAAATCCTGGCCTTCCGCACACCGAGCCTGCTTCACAGATAAAGCTTAGAAGCCTCGACGAGGTATGCAGACGTGCCATAGCAGCCCTGCTCTCAACGCAGGTAGGTTTCGGAAGGAGCGAGCAGAACGACGAGGACGTAAACTATTTTGTCGGTCTCATGGACTACTTCGGCGTAAAGGACTGCCTCAACGCCAAGGAAAGGCGCCTTGTTGACGGCTCCTATACCCAGCAGGATGTTATTGACGTTGTATGGGAGTACGAGTCCTACTGGACGCTGGTATGGGCTCTCGGACTTGTTGACGATATAACCGACGCTGAAAACATCTGTGACTGCCCTCAGGCTGTCCGCTTTGTTTCACAGAGTGGTAGCTATGAGGAATTCAGGGAGAAATGCAGTCTTAGGAGCGCTGACGAGATAATGGATATGCTGGATCTCTACTACCGTTATCACTGGGCAGTAGTACAGCATGAGAGTATAGACACAAAATGCCCGATAGGCGGTCTCAATACCGACGCCGTTTCTGAGCGCAGACGCGGTCTTGAATGGCTTGTCTGCGATACTGCCGACTGGAATGATATCTCCCTTGATACGTGATATGACGGGATATACTACCCTGCTCTTTGATCTGGACGGAACTCTTACAGACTCCACCGAAGGCATAATCAAATGTCTCGTGAATGCCATAACGCAAATGGGCTTTGCAGTTCCCGAGGACAGCAATAAATTTCTCGGACCTCCAATACGGCAGTCCTTTGCCGAGTTCTGCGGCATGAACGAAGAACAGGTAAACCAAGCTGTAAAAATATTCCGCGAAAGATATTCTACCGTGGGACTTTTTGAAAACCGTGTCTACGAAGGTGTATCAGAAATGCTAGACAGACTGAAAAAGGGCGGCAAAAGGCTCATGGTCGCCACCAGCAAACCGCAGGTGTACGCGATACGTATATTTGACAGGTTTGGGTTATCGCAGTTCTTTGAATTCGTAGGAGGCGCAGAGCTTGACGGCTCCCGGGATTACAAGGACGAGGTCATAGAATACGTCCTTGCACAGAGAGGCATCACCGACAGGAGCAAGGTACTAATGATAGGCGACCGCAGACAGGACGTCTTCGGCGCACATAAAACAGGTATAAAATGCATGGGCATTCTCTGGGGCTTCGGCTCAATAGAGGAGCTCAAGGAAGCAGGCGCCGATTTCATCGCAGAAACGCCTGACGAAGCGGCTGATATGCTGCTTGGTCAATAATTCGTAACCGCAGTATTACTTCTAAGTATATTTCGCGTTAGCGATACAATAATTACGAATTGCGGATTTGAAATAAAGCCTACAATCTCCGCGATGATGCGGAATTGCATATATATTCATTCAAACAATTCTCAAGGAGGAATTTTAAAATGTCAAACATTGAAAAGAAGGAACAGCTCTATGAGGGCAAGGCTAAGAAAGTCTTTGCCACAAATGATCCTAACCTCGTTATTGTTGATTACAAGGATGACGCTACAGCGTTCAACGGCGAGAAGAAGGGCACTATCACAGGTAAGGGCGTCATCAATAACAAGATGACCAATTATATGTTCAAGATGCTCGAAAAGGAAGGCGTTCCCACTCATCTTGTAGAGGAGATCAGCGACCGCGAAACTATCGTCAAGAAGGTCTCGATCGTTCCCCTTGAGGTCATCATAAGAAACGTTGCTGCTGGCAGCTTCTCAAAGAGAATGGGCGTTGAAGAAGGAAAGAAGCTTCTCTGCCCAATCCTTGAATTCAGCTACAAGAATGACGATCTCGGCGATCCATTCATAAACGACTACTACGCACTGGCTCTCGGTATCGCAACAAAGGAGGATATCGACACTATATCGAAGTACGCCTTCAAGGTAAATGAGTTCATGGTAAAGTTCTTCAAGGGACTCAACATTGACCTCATTGACTTCAAAATAGAGTTCGGTAAGACTGCTGATGGCACTATTATTCTCGCTGACGAAATTTCTCCCGACACCTGCCGCTTTTGGGATTCTACCACTCATGAGAAACTGGACAAGGATCGCTTCCGCAGAGATATGGGAGGCGTTGAAGAAGCATATCAGGAAATCATGAAGAGACTTATGGGAGAATAAGCTATGGGCGGTTTTTTCGGAGCAGCTTCCAAAAATGACTGCGTTACCGACGTATTTTTCGGAACTGATTATCATTCACACCTCGGCACAAGACGTGGAGGTATGACCTCATGGTCGGAGGAACACGGATTTCAGAGAAATATCCACAGTATCGAAAATTCGCCCTTCCGTACCAAATTTGAAGACGATGTTGTGACTATGCGTGGAAAGATCTGTATCGGCTGTATCAGCGATACAGATCCCCAGCCTATACTCGTCCGCTCAAAGCTCGGTATATATGCTGTATGTTCTGTGGGTATAATCCGCAACGCCGATACTCTTGTAAACGAGCTCCTTGAAAATGGCTGCGCCAACTTCGAGGCAATGAGCAGCGGAAATATCAACTCAGGCGACCTTATCGGTGCTCTCATCGCACAGAAGGATTCCTTCGTGGATGGCATACGCTACGCCCAGGGAAAGATAGAAGGCACCATGTCTCTTATCGTGCTTACACAGAAGAGCATAATCGCCGCAAGAGATCAGTACGGCCGACTTCCTATAATCATCGGCAAAAGGAGCGACGGCTTCTGCCTTTCGACAGAGTCATTCGCCTTCCAAAAGTTGGGCTACACTACTTACAAGGAGCTCCTCCCCGGAGAGATAGTTGAACTCACAGCTGACGAATGTAAGACTATCGCAGAGGGCGACGCATCTAAGATGAAGATATGTACCTTCCTGTGGACCTACTACGGTTATCCAAACGCCGTATATGAGAGCGTCAACGTAGAGGTAATGCGTACCCGCAACGGAGAGATAATGGCTGAGAACGACATCAAGAACGGCAGACTTCCCGACGTTGACTATATATGCGGAGTCCCTGATTCCGGAACTCCCCACGCTATAGGCTATGCTAATAAGAGCGGTATACCCTTTGCAAGACCTTTCATCAAGTATACTCCCACATGGCCTAGAAGTTTCATGCCCACAAACCAGAGCATGAGAAATCAGGTAGCTAAAATGAAGCTCATACCCGTACATGAGCTTATCAGCGGCAAGAAGCTCCTCTTTGTCGATGACAGTATTGTAAGAGGAACACAGATGAGAGAAACAGTTGAATTTCTCTATGAGCACGGCGCAAAAGAAGTACACATGCGCTCTGCCTGTCCTCCTATCATGTACGGCTGCAAGTACCTCAACTTCTCACGCAGCACATCAGAAATGGAGCTCATCGCCCGTCAGATAATCGACGAGTTTGAAGGTCCCGTAGGAGTAAGACATATAGAAGAGTACAGCAACTCCGATACAGAGAGAGGGCGCAGGCTTAGGGACGAGATTTGCAAGAGGCTTCGTCTCACCTCACTAGAATTCCAGACCCTTGAGGGTACCGAAAAGGCAGTAGGACTCAACTCCTGCGGTCTCTGCACATATTGCTGGAACGGTAAAGAATAAACTTATAATCTGTCTCCCTGCCTGCGGCAGGGAGACAGGCAACTATGGAGGTAAACCAATGAACAACAGTTTTTCCGAAAGCTACAAGAAGGCAGGCGTTGACGTTACCGCCGGCTACAAGTCAGTTGAGCTGATGAAGGAACATATCGCCCGTACCATGATAAAGGGCACTCTCTCAGGTATCGGCGGCTTCGGCGGTCTCTTCGAGCTCGATATGACAGGTATCAGCAAGCCTGTGCTCGTTTCGGGTACCGATGGCGTAGGAACCAAGATAAAGCTCGCCTTCATCCTGGACAAGCATGACACTGTCGGTATCGACTGCGTTGCCATGTGCGTGAACGATATTATATGCTGCGGCGCAAAACCACAGTTTTTCCTTGATTATATCGCCTGCGGCAAGAACTATCCCGAGAAGATAGCAACTATCGTATCTGGTGTTGCGGAGGGCTGCGTTCAGGCTGAGTGCGCTCTCATAGGCGGTGAGACTGCTGAACACCCCGGTCTCATGCCCGAGGACGAATACGACCTTGCAGGATTCTCAGTAGGCGTTGTAGACAAGGACAAGATACTCCAGCCTGACACACAGAAGGCTGGCGATGTACTCATCGCAATCAAGTCCAGCGGCGTTCACTCAAACGGCTTCTCACTGGTAAGAAGAGTATTCGACATAAGCGAGCAGAACCTCAATATGCACTTCAGTGACCTCGGAACAACTCTCGGCGAATGTCTGCTCACTCCCACACGAATCTATGTAAAGGCTGTAAAGAGCCTGCTTGATGCCGTAAAAGTAAAGTCCATATCTCATATCACAGGCGGCGGCTTCTACGAGAACATCCCCCGCGCGCTCCCGAAGAATCTTGCAGCTAAAATTGACAGGAACACGGTACAGGTGCTCCCGATATTCGAGCTTATCCGTAGAACTGGAGATATCCCCGAGAGAGATATGTTCAACACCTTCAATATGGGCGTAGGCATGGTAGTTTCAGTTGATAAAAATGACGCTGACAAGGCAATCTCAGCTATCAAGGCTGCCGGCGAGGACGCTTATGTGCTCGGCGAGCTTGTCGAATCAGAGGAAGGCGTTATAATTTGCTGATACAGCAGACAACGTGATAATACATCATAGCAGCAGCCGTGTAAATTATCCGAATACAACGCCTTTATGTTATAAGTTCAAAAGGGATATGTGGTTTGGAACAATTTTATCAAAGACGGTGATGTTTATGAAAATACGTAAATTCTTAATTGCCGGGACCGCCTGCGCGATCCTTGCAGCAAACCCGGTATACACCGGTGCAGCAGTAAATATTGACATGGATTATAACTCCGACGGAATTGTGGACTGCTTCGATATGATCTCAGCACGAAAGAATACGGAAATATCAAGGGCTGAGATAAACGCCCTGCAAAAGTTCCTGCTCGGCGTCAACGGCAAGACGCCCACAGAGTTCGAAATACCTGACTTTCCTATCGACGAGAGCTGTATCCTCGAACCCAAGGGCACGATACATACCGGCGAGGGCACCTTCTACGGCGGCGGATATACAGGCGGTCATGCTATGCTTGATCCTGTATCACACGACTACTGGATAGTTGCCATGAACCATTATGACTACAACGAGGCACAGCTGGCAGGCGCTTACCTTGAGGTGACAGGCGAGCTTGGCACTATAAAAATGCTGGTAACGGATGAGCTCCCCGAGGGCAAAAAAGGCGACCTCGACCTCTACACCGATGCATTTCCGCTGATAGCTCCCGTGGAGAAAGGCAGAGTTCCCGTAAGCTGGAAAATAATCCCGCTCGATACTGCCGAAAATGCCCCCATATCCTTCAAATACAAAGAGGGCAGCACGGAGTTCTGGTGTGGAGTACAGGTAAGAAACCACCGCTATCCAATAACAAAACTTGAATATCTTAATGAAGACGGCGTGTTCGTCGAGATACCACGCCGTCCCTACAATTATTTTGAGTCACGGGATATGGGCAAGGGTCCATTTACCTTCCGCATAACCGATATCTACGGTCAGGTGGTCATAGACGAGGATATTCCTCTTTCCTACGACGATACGGAAATAATACAGGGACACGTACAGTTCCCGGAGTAAATAGTCTATGGAGCTGCACGCACCGCTCCCTTGACACAGCAAACAGGAGGTATACATAATGAAGAATATAGTCGTGCTCGTATCGGGCGGCGGCACAAACCTTCAGGCGCTTATCGACGCCGAAAAGTCAGGCATCATAAAAAACGGCAGGATAACCTGCGTAATCTCCTCAAAGGAGGGCGTATACGCTCTTGAACGCGCTAAAAGCAACGGTATTCCCACAAGGGTCATACCCCGAAAGGAGTACTCATCCAGCGTAAACTACAGTGAGGCAATACTTGAAGCTCTCAATGAAGAAAAGGCTGACCTTGTAGTGCTGGCTGGCTTTATGACGATCCTTGACCAGTGCGTGACAAAGGCTTACGCCTATAAGATAATCAACGTCCACCCAGCGCTAATACCTTCCTTCTGCGGAGAAGGCTTCTATGGACTCAAAGTCCACGAAGCAGTGCTTTCTTACGGAGTAAAGGTCAGCGGCGCAACGATACATTTTGTAAACGAAAAGGCCGATGCAGGCGCTATAATACTTCAAGGCACTGTCGATGTGAAAAGGGATGACACTCCTGAAATACTCCAGCGCCGCATAATGGAAAATGTCGAGTGGAAGCTGCTTCCCGAAGCTGTTTCACTGTACTGTCAGGACAGGATAGATATAATCGACGGAAAGGCTTACGTGAAATAATATCATGGAAAAGCTGAAGGGATTATTTGAAAAACAGGTGATTCAGAAGCTCTTTCTCTGCTTCTGGATGTATGCCATACTGGGCTGGTGCTACGAGGTCTTCCTCGAGGTAGTGGTCTATAAATGGGGGTTTCACAACAGGGGCAATATGTTCGGTCCCTACTGTCCCATATACGGCGTTGGAGCACTTCTGTTCCTGCTGTGCTTAGGCCGTCTCATGAAGAAAAAGGAT
Organism: Ruminococcus sp.; assembly: GCF_017650195.1. Taxonomy (GTDB): domain Bacteria; phylum Bacillota; class Clostridia; order Oscillospirales; family Ruminococcaceae; genus Ruminococcus. Next base: position 18,156 of record NZ_JAGCFH010000281.1, read on the forward strand.
GTGAAATGGCTGAATATAGTTAAACCGGTGCTTATCTTCCTCGGCTGTATGGCGATCGCCACCCTCGTGGAGCTGATAGCTACCTACATACTCGAAGCAACAACAGGCTCATGGCCATGGCAGACATACGCGCGGTACAAATACAACTTTCAAGCTCGTATCGCTCTAAGTACATCCTTACGCTTCGGACTTGGCGGCTGGGTGTTCATGTATATAGTACAGCCATTCTTCGACCGACTTCTTGCAAAGCCGAAACGCAGAACTCTCAATATCATTACGCTAACCGTGCTGGCTATAGTTCTCACGGACTTTATATTCACCAAGGCTACAGGCTACACGCCGAAATTGGCAGAAGCCGTTGTATTCATTCACCACATTACGGTTATAGACTGCTAAGAGAGACATAATATCATGAAAAAGATAAAGGAATTATTGGAAAAACAAACTGTTCAGAAGCTCTTTCTCTGTTTCTGGATGTATGCCATACTGGGCTGGTGCTACGAGGTCTTCCTCGAGGTAGTAGTCTATAAATGGGGTTTCACAAATCTTGGGATAATGTTCGGACCCTACTGTCCGATATACGCTGTAGGAGCACTCCTGTTCCTGCTGTTTTTCTCAAAGTTTATGAAAAAGGAAGGCGGACTTCTCTTACAGATATCCCGTCCATTTATAATATTCTTCGGCTCTATGGCTGTCGCAACAGCTGTGGAACTCACAGGCACATATATCCTTGAATATTTCACAGGCTCATGGCCGTGGAATACCTACGCAGACTATGATATAAACTTTCAGGCAAGGATAGCGCTCTCGCCTTCTCTGAGGTTCGGCATGGGCGGAATACTTTTCATGTACTTCATTCAGCCATTCTACAACTGGCTTCTTGCCAAGCCGAAACCCAAAACTCTCAACATCATCACACTTGCAGTGCTGGTGATAGTTGTAACAGACTTCATACTCACACTTATCTTAAGATACTGATATAATCAATTACCCGAAAGGAGTTATTATTATGAGAAAGCTCGATCTTGCAAAGGAACTCAGCACAAACGCTTATCCCGGAAGAGGTATCGTCATCGGTAAATCAGACTGCGGAAAGTACGCTGTAACTGCCTATTTCATCATGGGCAGGAGCGAGAACAGCCGCAACCGCGTATTCATCGAGGACGGAAAGGGCATACGCACAGAGGCGTTTGATCCCTCAAAGCTCACCGATCCACACCTTATAATCTACGCTCCAGTAAGAGTTCTCGGGAACAAACTCATCGTTACAAACGGCGACCAGACAGACACCATCTACGAGCTCATGGACAAGCAGTACACCTTCGAGCAGTCTCTCCGCACAAGAGAGTTCGAGGACGATGCTCCAAACTATACTCCCCGTATCTCAGGCATACTCCGTTTCGGCGGCGATGGCTTCAACTACGCTATGTCAATACTGAAAAGCGCAAACGGTGATCCCTCTTCATGTCAGAGATTCACCTTCAGCTATAATAACCCCATTGCAGGCGAGGGCCACTTTATCCACACATATATGGGAGACGGTTCTCCACTGCCGAGCTTTGAGGGCGAACCCAAGCTCGTAGGTATAAGCGGTAATATTGATGAGTTTACGGACATGCTCTGGAACAACCTCAACGCAGATAACAAGGTTTCCCTCTTTGTACGCTACGTGAACCTAGATTCCAATACTGAGGAGACACGTATCGTAAACAAGAACAAGTAATCCTCAGCAAATGAAAACATTCAGTATTCTGCTTATGCTGCTTTGTCTAATGACAGCAACCGGTTGCGGAGACACAAGCAGTGAAATAAGCCAAGACGAATACATAACAGCTGATACCGCCTTGGAGGGAACTGCCTCAGAGAATTGCCCTCAGGAAACAACGGCGAAATCAGAGCTTTCCGCCGAGATACCTGCTGAAGCAGTGACAAAAAAAACGGAAGTAACAACTGTTAACGACGAAATAAGTTCAATAACCGTTTGTTATCTCAACAATCATGCCGACGTTCTGCTCAAAATAAAAGTTAACCCTGAAACAAGTGAGGAAACGATAGATTCAAGGATCGAGTACCTTTATGACGAAAACGGGAGTATGTCTTATGAAAAAATCAATTCCCGTATTCTGGGAGAAAGCGAGAATTATTACAAGTATAACGAAAACGGCGACAATATAAGAGTTGAAGGTAAGGAAAACGAAAAAACAAGCTTTGAACTTGATATGATATATGACAGCAATCATCATCAATACGCCGCACACGAAATCATATATGACCCTGAAACCGATTACAATGAAATACTGAGCGATAACAAAACAGATTATTCGGACTGCGAGTTTGACGATAACGGTAATATTACTTTCATTCGTTACAGCAACCAGAAGTATTCCTCTGTCTCAATGACATATACTGAAGAAAACTATCCCCTTTCTTCAATAAGTTGTTATTCGGATTACGGGAAGGAAGAAGGAGCCGACTACGCTTTGATACAGAACGCAAAATACAACGATAACGGCGACTTAATGTCCTTAGATATCATTCTTATGCCTGACCCCGATACCGAAAGGATAGTACGTACTAAGGAGCTAAGATACGATGAAGAGGGACGTATGATATATATTGAGGATAATTACATATCAAAAAACAAGCTCACCGTGACGGAATATGAGTACGAAGACCTTAAACAGGCTGATTGATGTATTATGAAAATATCCTTCGACCTTGATGAAACACTTTTTGTGAATCCAACGGAAGTCCCCATTGAGCCTGAGCTGAAATTCCCGTATAACAAGATATACAAGGACAAGCTCAGAAAGGGCACTGCGGAACTCCTAAAAGAGATTAATTCTTCCGATACCGAACTGTGGATATATACCACATCCAACAGGAGCGAAAGGTATATCCGCGGTATATTCAGGCATTACGGCGTAAGGATTGACAGCATAGTCAACGCCATCCGCCATGAAAAGGAAGTTGCAAAAGGAAGAGCAAATTTCCCATCAAAATATCCTGCTGCTTACCGGATAGATCTTCATGTAGACGATGAAAAGTCTGTTTATGAAAACGGTATCGCCAACGGTTTCAGAGTTTATCGTATAAGCAACGATGATACCGAATGGGCTGACAATATCCGCAAGGAGCTTGCTAGGATAAAAAGGAACAAAGCTGACTGAACCTTAAAACAGGCTGAATAATTATGCATTAAGCATTACGAATTATGAATTAATATATAAGGAGGACATTAACAATGTCAAATGAAATGCAGTTAAAATACGGCTGTAACCCAAATCAGAAACCTTCAAGAGTTTATATGGCTGACGGCAGCGAGCTCCCTATCGAGGTACTCTGCGGAAAGCCCGGATATATAAACCTGCTTGACGCCTTCAACGGCTGGCAGCTGGTAAAGGAGCTCAAAGCTGCTACAGGTATGTGCGCAGCTACCTCTTTCAAGCACGTTTCCCCAGCAGGAGCTGCTATCGGCAGACCGCTCAGTGACGATCTCAAAAAGATATACTGGGTGGACGACCTTGGCGAACTCACTCCCCTTGCAAGCGCATACGCAAGAGCAAGAGGTGCTGACAGAATGTCCTCCTATGGTGACTTTATCGCTCTTTCGGACAAGGTAGACATATGCACAGCCAAGATGATACAGCGCGAGGTATCCGACGGCGTTATCGCTCCCGATTACGAGCCTGAGGCTCTGGAGATACTTAAGTCCAAGAGAAAAGGAACCTACTGTATACTAAAAATGAACGAGAACTATAAGCCTGCTCCAATTGAGACAAAGCAGGTATATGGCGTTTCCTTTGAGCAGGGGCGTAATGAGCTTGATATAAACCGCGAGCTCCTCGCAAATATAGTTACAGACAATAAGGATATCCCCGATGACAAGAAAGACGACCTCCTTATCTCCCTTATCACTCTTAAATATACCCAGTCCAACTCCGTATGCTACGTCAAGGACGGACAGGCTATCGGAATCGGTGCAGGTCAGCAGTCACGTATCCACTGCACACGCCTTGCAGGTCAGAAGGCTGACAATTGGTGGCTTAGACAGTCTCCGCAGGTAATGGGACTTCAGTTCGTTGACGATATCCGCCGCGCAGACCGTGACAACGCTATAGACGTATATATTGGTGACGAATACGAGGACGTTCTCCGCGAGGGCGAGTGGCAGAGAATATTCAAGGTTAAACCTGCTGTATTCACCCGTGAGGAAAAGAAAGCTTGGCTCGCAAAGAATACCGGTGTATGCCTCGGCTCTGACGCCTTCTTCCCCTTCGGCGATAACATCGAACGCGCTAAGAAATCAGGCGTTGAATACATCGCAGAACCCGGCGGCTCTATCCGCGACGACAACGTTATCGAGACCTGCAATAAATATAACATAGCAATGGCATTCACAGGAATAAGACTCTTCCACCACTGATAACCAAATTGCCGGCTGCGGTTCCCTGACCGCAGCCTTATTACAAGGAGAAACCGATGAACAAAAACACTATAATATCTATAATCTCTGCAATTGTTCTTTCCACATCCTTCTGCGGCTGCACTAAGCAAAAGTCATATGTTCCCTCAGAAAGTCCAGCCGCTACTGAACAGGGAACGAAAATAGAACTAAAAAAGGAAGTGCTCAGCTACAATAAAGGCAACGTAACATGTGACGACTTCACTTTTTTTGCTGACCCAACTATCTGGAACTACACCGATGCCTCAGACGATATATGCGATTTCCGTATGAAGGCTGCCAAGGAACTGACTATCTGCGGCATAACGCTTTTTAGGTCTGAGGAACAGAGAAACGGGAACGACGCACAGTTCAAGGTGCTCTCAGTGATAAACGACGACGACGTTGTATCTACGGGAACTCTTGCTACAGCTGACAGAAACTTCTATTACTACGAATGGTCGATAAACGAAGACCTTCACGGCAGGACCTATATTGCCGACTGCGGCAACAATTACCTGTGCGCTTATGCAGAAAGCAATAACTTCGGATTTGTGGACGGAAAAATAGCAGAGCTTCTCAGCAGCATAAAGCTAGCTGACGAAAAATAACATCTTGCAATATCCGGCCCATTATGATATACTATATATAACTAAATAAGGCGGATATGCACCATTATGTTTTGTTTATTCGGGGGGAAAAACTATGGGCAGCTACAATTCAATATCTTTAAGGAAGCTATACATAACAGCGTCTGTTTTCTGCGTCACATACATCATACTTGCAGTCCTCTCCTATATACTTTCAGGGACTGTATTCGGCGCGTTTACCGGCGAAGCCTTCAGGGAGGCTCACCCGGAGATGATGATATCAGGAAAATGCAGACTTCTGCTCTGTCTCGCAGAGATAGTATGGCTTCCCTTTATTGCTTATATAATCAGCTGTACTGGCTGGGCTTTTTCTGCAAAGCGGTGCAGGCGCACTCTCAAAGCGGCTCCTGCTCTGTGGATACTGGGGTTCACAGCCGAACACGTACTGGCGCTGCTTATCTCTCGCTCCTCGATGAAGTCCTACGCTTCCGAGGGCTGGTTGATACAGCGTACTGAGTATATAACATTTTTCTTCTCTATACTCCTTGTGGGAGCACTGGTGCTGGTATGCACTGCTGCCGCTCTCGGTATAGATGAGGACAGACACGTTAAGCATCTTAAGTACAAATGATTAAAACAAACATGATATAATGAAGATTCAAAGGGGAAACTAAAAAAATGAAAAAAGGAATCATTATCACAGGGGCAATTATCGCACTTGCAGGAGCCGTTTTTTAGGCTATGGCTGGTATCTGTCCGAACCGACGGAAACTGTCACCACGGAAAACTACAGCTTTAAGGTCCCGAAGAGCCTCAAGCTGGAAGATCAGAACGGCGATTATAAGCTGACTTTCAAATGTCTCGGCGAAGATATCGTTTTCACTGATGAGCATCTGAACTATAAATCTGATCTGATAGGCGAACTCTTCCCTTATCGCAGCACTGAAAAAACCAAGCAACTGGAAAAGCTTGAGGGGTGTCCTTATACAGGCTATTTCAGTTTAGCGGAAGAAAAAATATCAGGCAAAACGGAAACTAATCTGCATTATATGCTTGGAACAGATACTTATTTTTTGTCGGCAGACTGTTGGTCTAGCAGCTCGTTAAAAGCAAATATAATAAAAAAGATAATATCCAATGTCGTAAAAACGGCGAAATACACTTCCGATTTCCGTATTGCCACAAAGCCTGATGTATATGACTACGAATGGTTCAGCGTTGATACGGGATCAAAGTATTATCTTCTTGACACGACAGAAGATGCTCAAGCTTTACACGAAAACGCTCTGCTCTGTGTCAGGGAATGGTATGCAGAGGCTGACAGCGTTGACAAAATATCTTTTCCTTGTGTCTCAATATGTGTTGAGAAAAATAATGATTCTCCTGCCGACCGTGCAGATGAAATCTATAAGAAAAAACTCGAAAAAAAAGATAGATATTCTGTACTGACAAGAGAGAAAAAGAACAGGTTCGGTTTTGAATGTGAGCGCTTTTATTTTGATTATGCTTCCACATCAAGTGGTTATAAGTTATTCAGCGATACATACTTTTTTAGAAACGGCGATCTTTTCTACACGATCAACGCAGTATATGAAACAGATGAAGAAAAAGCCGATATCGAAGAAATGCTTGACGGCATAACCATAAAGGATATCAAATAACTATTTACATACAGGAGGAATACCCCAATGAAGAACGTATTAGTAGTCGGCGGAGGCGGCCGTGAACACGCCATAATAATGAAGCTGGCAGAAAGTCCGCAGGTTGGAAAGCTCTACTGCGCTCCCGGAAACGGCGGTATATCAAAGTATGCCCAGTGCTTCAATGTTGCGGCGACTGACGTTGACGGTATAGTTGCTCTCGCTAAGGAGCTAAAACCGGATATGGTAGTTGTAGCTCCCGACGACCCGCTGGTACTGGGTATGGTGGACGCATTGCAGGCAGAGGGCTTCATGACCTTCGGTCCCAAAGCTAATGCGGCTATTATCGAGGGTTCCAAGGTGTTTTCAAAGGAGCTCATGAAGAAATACAACATACCTACCGCTTTCTATGAGGTATTCACCGATTCCGAAAAGGCTGTGGCTTATTTAAAGGAGCAGAACAGCTATCCGGCTGTAATAAAGGCTGACGGTCTCGCTCTCGGAAAGGGCGTCATCATCGCTCAGAACGAGGAGGAAGCCGTAAAGGCTGTCCACGAAATGATAGACGAACTCAAATTTGGGAAGAGCTCCGCACGTATAGTTATAGAGGAATTCCTCACAGGCCCTGAGGTATCTGTGCTCAGTTTCACAGACGGCAAAACTATGGTGCCTATGATATCCTCGATGGACCACAAACGCGCTCTCGACGGAGATCAGGGTTTGAATACCGGAGGTATGGGCACGGTATCTCCCAATCCATGTTATACCGAGGATATCGCCAAGGAATGCATGGAAAAGATCTTCATACCCACTATGAACGCTATGAACGCCGAAGGACGCACATTCGAGGGCTGTCTTTACTTCGGCCTTATGATAACTCCAAAAGGCCCCAAGGTGATAGAGTACAACTGCCGCTTCGGCGACCCGGAAACTCAGGTAGTTCTCCCAATGCTGGACGCAGACCTCTACGAAATATTCGAGGCTATATACAACCACGAGCTCGGCAAAGTGGATATAAAATGGCATAAGGGTAGCTGTGCCTGCGTAGTCATGGCAAGCGGCGGTTATCCTGAAAGCTATCCCAAGGGCATTGAAATGAAAGGCTTCGACGAAAAGGGACAGGTTGAAGGTTGCTTCGTTTACCACGCAGGTACAAAGCTCTCTCCCGACGATAAATTCCTTACCAACGGAGGAAGAGTCATCGGCGTTACTGCCAAGGGCGACACCTTACAAGCTGCTCTCGACAAAGCTTACAGTGGAGTTGACAGAATAAGTTTTGAGGGAGCTCATTTCAGAAAAGATATCGGACAGAGAGCTCTGAAAGCTCTCGGTTAAGGAGCTGTACAAATGCATGAAAGATTAAACAAGGGGCTTAAGCTCTGTCTTTTAGGTAATATCCTGTTTATCGCCTTCGGATTTATTTGCTTTATCTTCTACAAGACCTACGCTTCCTACGAACTGCATACAAGGATACTTGCCTTAATAGCCTATATTACCGAGGTAACCGGTTTTGCGTTACTTATGTTCGGCGACTGGCTGATAATTTCTGCTATACGTTTCAGAAGGGCTTTCAAGGCTGCATGGACATTCTATGTCATCTTTGAATCTGTAATGATGATAATGGAGCTCAATTCATCAAAGATAGATTTCTACAAGCCCTTTTCTCTGACGCTTGCAATTATTCACACCCTTATATCGGGCCTGGTATGTCTGACTTTCGTTCAGCTCGATACCAACAACAAAAAGCTGGAAAGACTCGTAATCGTATGTATAATTATAATTGCGGCAGGTATGCTCGGAAATCTGCTGGGTATAAGAGTGTATTTCAGTATCATCAGCAATGCTATAGCCTTTATTATAATGTTCCAGAGCATTATTAAAATGAAGGAGCACGGCGATATCGAGATAGACTGCCACGGCGATAAGGCTCGTGTGGCAGAATACAAGAGCGAATTCATTGACGATTAAGTTGCCGCACCGGCACTTGTAAGCTTGCTTAGCATTATCACTCCCCCCCTCTATATAAAGGGGCTGGAATAGCATAAAATAATTTTTAAGCTCTATCTATTGCAAAAAATCAGGCGACTTGTATTGTGAAGTATTTACAATACAAGCCGCTTTTTTAAGTTATCAGGCATTGACGGACGGCGAAACTCTACCCATATAAAAGAGGCGAACCCAAAGGTTCGCCTTTTTTCTATACAATTTACAGTGCTGTAAGCAATGTACAAGTTACGTTCCTATTAAGAGTAACCGAGTTTACGAGCAACAATGTGGCAAGAGGTTAGCCTCACGCTGCTTAATACATTCCGCCTGCGGGCATTGCAGGTGCAGCAGGTGTATCTTCCTTGATATCAGCTACAAGGCTCTCTGTTGTGAGTACCATTGATGCTACGGAAGCTGCATTCTGGAGTGCGCTTCTTGTTACCTTTGTAGGATCTACGATACCTGCCGGTATCATGTCTGTGTATACCTCATTGTATGCGTCAAAACCGTAGCCTATCTTGCGTGAACGAATTATCTTGTCTACTATAACGCTGCCTTCAAGTCCTGCATTCTCTGCAATCTGACGTACAGGTGCTTCAAGAGCCTTGAGTATGATCTTTGCACCTGTCTTTTCGTCGCCTTCAAGTGTGGGAACGAGCTTGTTAACTGCCGGCATTGCATTTACAAATGCTGTACCGCCGCCTGCTACGATACCCTCCTCAACTGCTGCCTTTGTAGCTGCAAGAGCGTCTTCGATACGGAGCTTCTTCTCCTTCATCTCAATCTCTGTAGCTGCGCCGACCTTGATAACTGCTACGCCGCCTGCAAGCTTTGCAAGTCTCTCCTGGAGCTTCTCACGGTCGAAGTCGGAAGTTGTCTTCTCGATAGCGTTTCTGATCTGGGCAACTCTTGACTTTATAGCCTTCTTGTCACCTGCGCCGTCTACGATGATAGTGTTCTCCTTCTGGATAACTACCTGTTTTGCCTGACCGAGCTGCTCAACAGTTGTCTCGTTGAGTTCAAGACCAAGCTCTGAGGAAATTACCTCACCGCCTGTGAGCACTGCGATATCCTTGAG
>NZ_JAGCFH010000282.1 GCF_017650195.1 Ruminococcus sp.
GAGATAGATGAGCTTTTGTCCATAATGAAATATGAGAATATACCGAACTGTATCTCTCTTGAAGAGCTGGATATGATAAAAAAAGCAGTATTCTGAATATAAAAAGGCTTCCACAAGGAAGCCCTTTATTTTTTTATTGTTATGCAGACGCTTCTGAACCGCCTGCTACTTCGCCGCCTGATGCCGCACCTCCGTTATCTACCGGAGCCTGAGCTTCGCCGCCGCCGGAACCTGTTCCTGCATTGCCTTCTGTGGGCGTGGGAGGAGTTTCAGTACCGCCTGCCGAACCGCCGGAGCCTGTTCCTGCATTGCTTTCTGTGGGAGTTGGAGGAGTTTCAGTACCGCCTGCCGAACCGCCGGAGCCTGTTCCTGTACCGGTATCTGTGCCAGTTCCGTTACCTGTACCTGTTCCGTTACCTGTACCTGTTCCAGTGCCTGTACCGTTTCCGGTGCCTGTACCTGTACCGCCTGCAACGGAGCTTACAGTCGTGGTGGTCTGAACATAGTATTCATTCGGGTATACGCCTGTGGGAATCCTCTGATCCACAAAATATCTTGAGCCTGAGGTGACCTCTATCGTATAATTAGTTCTTGTTGTTTTTGAGACTGTAGTAGTACGCGATGTTCTGACTACGGAAATATCATTCAGAGTAGTTGTGACGACAGATGTTGTCACGTTCGTTACAGAGCTTGTCTCGTTGTTTATCTTTTCGCGTCCGAAACTTGATATCACTTTTTCTGAAGGTGTGAGAGGGAACATCACAAAGAATGAAAGTATAGCCGCCGCAAGAGCGATAAAGCATCCGCACGAAACAAGTGTTATCTTAGTGGAGTTTTTCAGATTGCTGAAAAATCCGTTTCCTTTACTCATTTAATTAACACACTCCTGTATCATAGATGTTTTTATTATACAATAAATGTCGTAAAAAGTCAAGCCTGAGTATTTCCGTGTTTGTGACAGAAATATGAAAAATCCCCGTATAAAGACAAATGCTGTTGTGCTTTGTACGGGGAAAGATTTACTGTTTCTTTTTCAGTTTTACAAGTTTATAGATGAAGAGTTCAAGAGAGATAAGACCGATAACAGCAGCTCCGGCAATAAGGGCAGTCTTTGCGACGCCGTTGGAGTCTCCGGACTTGCTTTCGCTGTCGTCCTTCTGCTTTGCAGCCTTGGTGGTTGCCTTTTCCGTTTTATCTTTTGAACTTTTCGATGTTGTTGTATTTTCATCGTCATCAGTTTTTTTGCTGCCGGAATGATGTTCTGTCTGTATACCTTCATCGGTGGCTGTCTGTGCTGTGAAGCCTGCCAGCCATGCAAGAGAGGCGTTCCAGTTTATGGTACATTCGTTTACCGACCAGGCTTCGATATTGTCAAGATAGCATTTCTGTGGAGCTATCTCTCCCTTTTTCCAGCCTGAGCCCTGCACCCACGGGTCCTGCATACCTGAATTCGGACCGCCGCACATTACGCCGTTTGGGGCTTTAGGGAATGTCTCGTCAATCTGCTTTGCCCAGTAGCGGTGGTGAGGATACTCTATAGCGTGGGTACCGTAGCCTGTAACATAAGAATAATCCATTGCGTTCCTGCCGAGTATGTAATCCATACCGCCTATAGCTCCGTCGAGGTACTGTTCCTCGTTGGTCAGCAGATAAGCGTAAGCCATAACTATGGAATTATCGGTAACAAAGGAGTTTGAGCCCCATAAATAGCCTTGATCACTGTCGTTGTAAGCAAGAGTGCTCTGACCGTAGGGGAGACCATAGCCTTGATTTTCCTCCAGTGATATGAATCGGTCTGCTGCTGCAATAACGGCTTCATGTATTATCTCAACGTCACCCTTGTCGAATTTTTCAGGGTTTAGTGCGGCGCTCAGTGTTGCAAGAGCTCCTGTATTGCCCCAGTCGAAGCTGCCGACTGTGTCTACGCTTTCTCCGCCGCCGAGAGATGAAGGTACGTCAAGGAAGAACTTGTTTTCTGTTGCTTCATCGTAATAGTCCTCATTGCCTGTGGTTATAAAAAGCTCAAGGGCAGCCCAGCAGAATTCGTCTTCCACATCGTCGTCACCGTAAGCTCCTCCGCCTACGGATTCGTCAAGAGGAGCGTACATGGCAGGATGCTTTTTTGCAGCATTGAAGGCGTTTTCGGCAGCTTCAAGGCATTCGGCTGCGAAATCACTGTCAATATCTTTCCAGAGTCTTGCTGCCTGAGCACCGCAGGCTGCAAGGTTAAGAGTTGCGGCAGTCGTGGGAGGCTTAACGATACGTTTCATGTCGTCATCCGCAGGAGCTATGCCAAGGGCTGTCCATTTCTCGTCGTGGGCTTTATGGTAAGCCATGCCCTTGTAGTCGCCACTGTCAACTATCATTTTCAGCATCCATTCCATTTCCCATCGGCTCTCATCAAGAAGATCGGGGATACCGTTGCTGTTTTCGGGGATAAGCATTGTACCGTCAGCATAAGCTTCTTCAAAGCCGTATTTAACAGCCGTTTCGTACTGATTCTGCATGAGCCAGAGGGAGAAGCCTCCGTTTACAACGTATTTTCCGTGGTCACCTGCGTCATACCAGCCGCCGGTAACGTCTATTGAACCGCTGCTTCCGCTATAGCCCCATGTGTGCTCTATCTCAGCCATATCTTTCGGGTGACCTGCCGCACGGGCAAGTGCAGATGTATCGCCTGAAGATATGTATTCACTTTCAATCGCTATGCCGCTTCTGTTCTGATAGAAGTAGTTCAGAGAATCGTAAAGCAGAGAGGAGTATTGCTGTGAGCCACTTATTTTGAATTCTCGGCTTTCAGAGCCGTCTTCCGCTTCTATATAGTATGTGCCTTCTTTTTTCAAGTCGCTGAAATCAAGAAGGTGTACCTCATCTCCGGAGTCTTTATCAGCTCCGAATGGAGTACTCTTGCCAGTGTATACAGTCATTCCGGACTCGTCCTTTATTTCGAAGTCGACAGCCTTCTGTGAATCACTGAGAAGGGTCGCTCTCTTGGCTCTGTCCGGGAAATAGCATACCTGATTGGTGAGAATCCCAGCTCTTTCGTAAGGAGAGGACTCGGGATAGTCGTTCTCGTCGCTGGTAAGGTCAATAAGTGACATATTGTCGAACTTTATCTTAGTGCCGACAGGGAAGCAGTCACCATTAGTGTACTGACCGTCGCCACCGAGGTGGAAAGCCCACTCTGCAACATCAAGTGACTTGCTGGCTGTAAAAGTAACATCTACCTTCTTTGTCTCGTTTTTGCCTATCTGTATACATTCCCATGTGCTGTTGAAATCGGGACCGTTATCCGACATCATATTATGCCATATTTCAACATCTCCGTCGAGATTGCCTATCTTGGTGTAGTACTTTCCACTCTCTGAGGGAGTTATTTCGTAGGATACCTTATACTTATGACCTGAGACTATCTTGAGTCCTCTGTGTCTGAACTGGCAGTCCCATCTGTCCTCTCCGCCTCTTGATGCTCCGCCTGGATTCACGATAGTAACAGTGTATGCACCATTGCTTATGTCAAAACCCATTTCTCCCGGTGCAGATTCAACTATATGCCATGGGAGACCGACTCCGTTTTCAAAATCTGTCTGTCCCAGCTGCTGACCTGCGTTTGCTGTGAGAGCTGTAAAACTCAGTCCGACCGGTATAACCGCTGATGTAGCGATGATTGCTGCTGCACCCGCGGACAGAGCTCTGACAGAAAGA
>NZ_JAGCFH010000283.1 GCF_017650195.1 Ruminococcus sp.
AAAATGAGTTACCGTAAGACATACGCCGTTTACGGCTATACTGTCTCCGATACTGACGTCTTCAAGGACCTTTTCAGCTTGTATCTCAATGAAGGAGGAGTTGCCGGAGCGCTTTACGGTTTTTACTGTCCCTACTTCTTCAATTATTCCCGTGAACATTTTTCACCCTGCTTTCTATGAGTATATCCTCTCCGATATTGATTATACTGCATTTTTCAAGCATAAATGCCTCATCAGGTAGCGGTACGCCTGTTCCTGATACAGGTGAACTGCCTCTGCCGCCGAAAAGTTTTGGCGCTATGTATGCCTGTATCTTTGTCACTATACCTGCATTTAAAGCAGACCAGTTCAGTTCTCCGCCGCCTTCAAGAAGTATGCTGTCGAGTCTTTCGCTACCAAGCTGTTTCATAAGCTCCATCAAGTCTACGCGGTTGTTCTTCGCAGCAGTCCTAATTATTCGACAGCCTGCCTCTTCAAAGCGTGCTGCTACTTCTTTATCCTCTGATACTGTAGCTATAATCGTCGGAACCTCCCTGGCAGTCTTGATGATATTACAGTCAAGGGGAGTTCTGAGTTTGCTGTCGCATATTATACGTATTGGATCACGGCTGTTTTCAAGGCGACAGGTGAGCAGGGGATCGTCAGCGATGACTGTTCCTACGCCTACCATTACTGCACTGTGATGAAGCCTTTCATGCTGCACATGAGCTCTTGCGGATTCGCCGGTTATCCATTTTGATTCTCCTGTATAACAGGCTATCTTTCCGTCAATGGTCATTGCGTACTTCATTGTCACAAAAGGCAGACCTGTTGTGATATAGTGGAAGAATATCTCATTCAGAGCGTCGCATTCCTCTTTGAGGATACCTTCTGCCACCTCTATTCCACTGTCGCGGAGTATTTGTGTACCCTTGCCTGCAACAAGTGGATTCGGATCGGAGGAGCCGATGAACACCCTTTTTATGCCGTGAGCTATGACAGCATCCGTGCAGGGGGGCTGCTTGCCATGGTGGCAGCAGGGCTCGAGAGTTACATACATATCTGCGCCCTTGCAATCTATACCCTTTGCTTCACAGTCAGCAAATGCGCTGCGCTCAGCGTGGAGATCACCATAGCGTTTGTGATAGCCACTGCCGATTATTTCGCCTTTTTTGACGATAACAGCTCCGACCATCGGATTGGGAGATGTGAAGCCCATACCCCTGCGGGCGAGTAAAAGTGCTGCATGCATAAATTCTTCGTGAGACATAGTTCCTCCTGATATTAGTGAATAGTATTTAGTGCATATTGATTAGTGAAAAATGTAATTAAGGACATTATTCTCCTGAAAATAGAAAAAGCCCCGTTACTTTGGGGCTTGAAGTCGTATACTGCACATTGGAGTGCGGTTTATCTTCTTTCATCCGGACTTTACCGTCGGCTTCGGAATCTCACCGAATCAGCCATAAGGCTCGCAGGCTATAACTGCCGGTTATGACTTGCACATAACCCCGAAGACAATTTCAATTCATAATTAGAAATTCGTAATTATTGTATCCGCTCACGGATATATTTGAAAAAATTCATGAAACTTAATTACGCATTATGAATTACGCATTAATATTATATCACTGTGTTATACATTTGTCAATATCCTATTGCTATTTTCTGAATTGTGTGGTATAATATTATTATTACATCATAAGGAGTGTTTTTTAATGAGCGAATGTACACACGACTGCTCAAGCTGCGGAAGCGACTGCGGCAGTAGAACAGAGCCCCAGAGTCTGCTTGAAAAGCCAAATGCCATGAGTAATATCAGCAAGGTTGTAGGAGTTGTCAGCGGAAAGGGCGGTGTCGGCAAGACACTGGTATCTTCACTGCTTGCTGTTTCAATGCAGAGACTTGGCAAGAATGTGGGTATCATGGATGCTGATATTACAGGTCCATCTATACCAAAGGCTTTCGGTATACATCAGAAGGCTGATGCCTGCGAGTTCGGAATTATTCCTGCAAAGACCAAAATGGGACTTGATATAATGTCCATAAATCTCCTTCTTGAAAACGAGTCCGACCCTGTTGTATGGAGAGGTCCTGTTATCGCAGGTGTCGTAAAGCAGTTCTGGACTGACGTTATATGGAAGGATATAGACTGTCTCGTAGTTGATATGCCTCCTGGAACAGGGGACGTTCCGCTGACTGTATTTCAGTCACTACCGGTTGACGGTATAGTTATTGTAACTTCTCCTCAGGAGCTTGTTTCTATGATAGTGGAAAAGGCGGTTAAAATGGCTAAGCTCATGAATATACCCATACTCGGTATAATAGAGAATATGAGCTATTTTGAATGTCCGGACTGCGGTAAGCGTTATAGTATCTACGGTGAGAGCCATATTGAGGAGATAGCTGCTCAGTATGATATACCAGTGCTTGCAAAGCTTCCAATTGATCCTCAGCTTGCAAAACTCTGCGATCAGGGTACAATTGAGCTTTTTGAGGGTGAGTGGCTCACAGATGCTGCTGAGAAGATAGTTTCACTTGAAAAGTGATCATTAATCAGTAAGGGCGGAAAATCTGCCCTTTTGCTATGTATATGCAAGTAAGTGATTATAAGAAAATAGTATGGGCGCACAGTTGCCCGCTATCCTTAACGAAACTATACATTCTTATGAAATCCGAGGGCATAACGTTCTCGGGTTTCTGCTATTTAGCAAGCTGTCTGTTTGAACGTTTTATCCTTTGTAGGAGTAAGTAAAGGCATAGGATTATACGTTGATAAGAACGAATAATGTATTTCGACATCATTTTCCTAGGTTTTTGATTACACGCAAAAACAGATGTTAATGTTTAGGCAATATCATTTGATTCATTATCATTTGACAATGGTCTTAAATTATACGTTAATAATGCTGATAATATCGAATTTACACATGAAGAATATGCATTCAGTCATTATATGCTTATTACTGAAATGTTGGTTTTTTCAGATGAATATGCTAATGCTTCTGGTCACTCTATAATGCTCAAAGTTGCATCTTGGGGAAAAGAATACTATATTGATTTAGAACAATATTGTAATATGGTAAACAATGATACTACTATTAATAAATTTATCAATAACAATTCGTCAAATATTTTGGAAATAGGGAGGACACAAAAATGAAAAAAAGGATTATATTAACTGTTATAACAGCTTTCGTTTTAATAATAGCTGCAATAGGTGCTATAAAGACGTACTCCAGTAATAAATTGAAAAGATATATCAAATCACAGAATTATCAGTATTTAATTCTTAAAGATGCACATTCAAACAAAAATGAAGTAAGTTCAACTTTTGAGTTGAATCTTTCTGCATTTGAAAATGAAAAAGAATTTGTAATTGAAGTTCAATCTTTAAAAAGTGATATAGAAAAATTTTTAGAGAATAATTATCATG
>NZ_JAGCFH010000284.1 GCF_017650195.1 Ruminococcus sp.
CGGTCTTAACATAATACTCGATTTACATAAAACAGCCGGTTTTTCCTTTGATTATTACAACGAGAACGAGAGCGGCTTCTTTGACAGCAAGGACTATCAGGAACGCTTCTACCGTCTCTGGGAAGAAGTCGCAAGGCGCTATGGCTCCTTGACTCCTCAGGTAGCTTTTGAGCTTCTAAACGAGGTCACCGACGAAAAGTTTATCGACGCATGGAACAGAATTGCAAGGGAGTGCATACGCAGAATCAGAGGAATCGCTCCGGATATACTTATACTCGTAGGAAGCTATCACAATAACAGCGCAGATACCGTTCAGTTCCTTGACGAGCCATTTGACAAGAACGTTATATATAATATGCACTGCTACGAGCCTTTAAAGTTTACTCATCAGGGTGCTTACTGGACCACAGAGATAGTTCCGGAGGAGCGCATCCCATTCGAGGAAAGCGTTGCTTCCTCAGAATACTTTGAAAAACTCTTCTCCACTGCTATAGCCAAGGCTGAACAGTTCGGGAGCAGTCTTTACTGCGGTGAATACGGCTGCATAGACGTTGTTACTCCAAACGACACAATAAAATGGTATAAGACCATAAATTCAGTTTTTGAAAAGCACGGTATAGGCAGAGCAGCATGGAACTACAAGGCTATGGACTTTGGTCTTTCAGACCCGAGACTTGACAGCGTTCGTCCTGAGCTGCTTAAACTGCTGTGACAAAACTGTCTGCCTTTGAATAAAAATCAACTGCACCTGCTCGATCAAAATATAAGAAATTAGCCATAAGGAGATTGATGATGATTAATATAATCACTTCAATTCCTTATGGCTTTTTCATATAATACAATTTTATATGTTCTGTCCTCAAACTACGTTTCAGGAGTATATCCTGTAGCATCAAACTCCTTCACTTTGACAGGTTCGTTGAGTTTTATTTCTGTAATGTTAACATATTGAGTGTCATCACTGTCTGGACGATTTATACTCTTTCTAAGTATGATACCTGTTTCCAGATCAACATACATAATTATCGTATCGCCCCCTGATTTCATGGTTATATGAGCGCATTTCCTGCCAAGTATCACTCCTGTGCCGTCAATGCTCCATGATGAGAAATCGCAAAGGCAGCTGTCCGGATAGAAAGACTGGATAAGCAGATAATCAAGACCTATAGATGGTTCTCCGTAGGGACCAGGCACATAATTTGTACCGGTTTCATCATCAAAAGCTACTACTCTGTCATTATCCGGTATATTTGCTTCATACCACTGAATTTCTTCATCGCTGAGAGTCCATGCTTCGTATTTTTTACTATTTAGGTCAATATATCCTGAAAAATCGTTATCTGTATAAAGTTCATAACTGCTGTTAGTCCATCCACCTTCGTATCGGGTCATTTCATCAGTGCGAGAATAATATCTTCTGCTACGGTTGTCTATAGAGAATTCGTAATTGCCGAGATCACTCTCCGCCTTACCTTCAGCAGTGTCAAAATAGAATTTGCTGTTAAGCATCACGTGATATATATAGCTCTTGTTTTCAAGCGAATTGTACTCTTCATAATTTGAAGCGCCGAATATCTGCTGAATATACCGCTCGGTATCCACCTTTTTGAACTCCGTCGGCTGATTAATGTACTTTTCGCGAATATCGTCGATATACCGTTCAACTTCATCATCGCTGTCAAATTTCATCATACTATGCAACTGAAGCTCGGCAAAACATTCCTCCACTTCCTGCTCAGAAGCAGTGGTCGTCTCGACATTGTCCATGTTTAAATGTTCACGCATCCTTCTAATTCTTTCGCTATCATCAATCACACTGTAATCTGATATTTTCCATGTGCCTCCTATTTGTTTCAGAAGGAAATAGGCATATATATTATCGCTATTCGGAACGTGATAAACTCTACTGCATATCAAGCTACCAGTCGATTCGTCGGCATAAGCACTGTATATATCATGGTCAGCAAAATAGCATTCAAAACTTGAGATGTCATCTGAATAATCCGAGGAAACCATCTTGTATGAACTGAAATCATACAATTCTGCAAATTTATAATCATAACTTCCCTCATAGTCCATAAGCTCTGACAGCACAAGACCATTATATGTTATAAATGGCTTGAGATTCTTAACCGCCAAACTATCATCGCCGAAGTCATAGCCGTCAGCGTACTTACTGAGATCGCTTCCTTCATAATACGAACATAGTTTGTCAGTAAAGGTTGAGCGCAGCAAAGCCGACATTTTCTCCAGTGTATCAAGCTTTTCATCTGTTACCCTGAAATATTTCTTTTCTTTTTTATACATCTCATTAGTTTCAGGATCAATACTATCAAACAGGAAGCTGACAGCACAGCCGTTTTCATAATCTGCCCCGTCTGTATAACGGGCTTTCATGATATGCCGAAGGTTTTCTTCCAGCTCATCGACAACCGGGTCCATTTCTATGTTAAGGCTTGACTCAGTCACCGCAATTTCGGTAGTTATACCGCTGCTCGTCGCATCGCTGGGCTTATCCGGTCTGTTTGATTTTGAATAAAGGTACGTTCCGGATATTCCACCGACGAGAACCACTGCCGCTGCCGCCGCACATAAAGCGCTGTACATCCTTGGACGTCTGTAGCGCTCTACGCCAGATGCCTCGACAGTGAAATCTCCGTCTGACAGTTCCTGGTTTTTTAATATATCATACTTTCTTTTGCTTATTTTATATATCTGTTCTTTTTTCTTTTTCCCGACTGCCTGATATTTCTCAGAGATTCTCTCTATATCTTCGTCTCTTCTACTGAACAGCAAATCAAGATCATCCTTCATATTCTCTCCTCCTTACCTTGAAAATCCTACTTCAAAAAGCATATCCCTCAGCCTTTTCACAGCTCTGCTGCACCTTGCCCTTACATTATCGGACGTCATGTCAACTATCTCAGCTATTTCCTTAGAACTCCTCCCGTAATAATACTTCTGTATTATTATAGTTGAATCAGGCTCTCCAAGCTCATCCACCTTTGCGTAAAGTATCCGGCGCAGCTCATTGCGCTCAGTGGAATCCTCTATGTCCTCATCGGATATGAACTCCTCGTTTTCGTCAAGGGATACGCTCCTCGAAGTGTGT
Organism: Ruminococcus sp.; assembly: GCF_017650195.1. Lineage (GTDB taxonomy): Bacteria > Bacillota > Clostridia > Oscillospirales > Ruminococcaceae > Ruminococcus. The sequence continues at coordinate 3,113 of NZ_JAGCFH010000284.1, forward strand.
CTTACAACACGTCTGTATGTATCTATTGCTTTTCTACGCGCTACAGAGGCTGTAAAAGCTTTAAGATCCCCTTTAATCTCATTCTGCTTGTCGAAAAATATAAAACACTGTGCGAAGACATCCCCAACACATTCATCTATATCCTCCATAGCTGCACATCCTTTAAGGCGTGCAAATACAATAGTGTAGACGTAATTGAAAAATCTATCATAAAAGGCTCTCTGACCGCGTTCAGGTTCTGCCTTTAATAAATGCTGC
>NZ_JAGCFH010000285.1 GCF_017650195.1 Ruminococcus sp.
AGGGAGATCTGCGAGAGAAAGCTGGTCAGACCGAGCGTCAGCGTTTTGCAGATAATTGCACTTTCAGGCTTGAAATCAGCCTTTTCAGGCTTTACGAGCTTCATATTGCAGAGATACCACACTGCAAGTCCTGCCGTTACGATCTGCCCGATGACAGTTGCGACTGCTGCACCCATCATACCCCACCTGAAAACAAAAATGAATATCGGATCAAGTATCATATTCAGTACCGCACCTGCAAGGGTGGAGATCATAGCAAACTTCGGGCTGCCGTCGGCTCGAATCACAGGGTTCATAGCCTGACCGAACATATAGAACGGGATACCAATGGAGATATAGAAGAAGTATTCCTGTGAGTGGCGGAATGTTTCTTCATTGACTGTACCGCCGAACATTGCGATGATTCCATCGCTGAATATCAGGTACACGGCACATAGGATAAGGCTGCTCACGATCGTCATAAGGACGGAGTTGCCGACACTTTTCCTTGCCTTGTCTGGTTCGCCCTTTCCGAGACTCAGGCTGACAAATGCACAGCAGCCGTCACCGACCATAACGGCAATTGCAAGAGCTATGACTGTCAGCGGAAACACCACCGTATTGGCGGCGTTTCCATAAGAGCCGAGATAGCTTGCGTTTGCAATAAATATCTGGTCAACGATGTTGTAGAGCGCCCCCACCAGCAGAGAAATGATACAAGGCAAAGCGTACTTTTTCATCAGTCTGCCGACAGGCTCACGCCCCAAGAATTGATTTGCGGTTTGTTCCATTTGAATTCCTCCTAAAAAATACAGCGTGAAGCTATAAGCCGGAATTACGCTTAAAGCCACACGCTGTTTTTGATGATATGAAATTGTATCAGTCGAGATAAGAGCCGACAGGAGCAGTGTTGTACTGTTTTTTGATTTTCATGATAACAGAGCCGTCGGGCTGCTCGGTTTCTTCAAGGATCTTATACTTGGTCTTGCTCTTTTCAAGGCTTTCCTTGTATTTTTTGATCTCCTCCTAAACGACCCTTACCGCATAGTCATGACCGACATCTTCCTTGAGCATAAAATGAAGTGTCTGGCAGATACACGCTTCTTTGATTCTTTTCATTATGATCTACCTCCATAAAAAATAAAACGAGCAGCAATAACCGGACTTACGCAGAATTGCTACTCGTTATGTACTAATTATATCAAATTTTTCAGCATTTTTCAAATTGTGTTTTTTCACAAATTTCATGCGATATGCTTTTCGATATATTCGACAACTTCGCTTTTGTCGATATCAAGAGCGTAGGCAAATTCCTCAAAGAGCATATTCTCTGCAAGACTAAGATAATTCTCGTCCGTGTAACGCAGCTTTTTCCCGCTTTCGGCAAGCTCCTTACGGCGAAGGTACAGCGTTTTGATAAGTCGTATGATCTCATGTTTGTCGGCATCTTTAATGATGCGGCTGTATTCTTCCTTACGCTTGATGTCGTTGTCTATCCATATAAGCCCCTCAGAATTCATGTGGGAGATCAGCTCATCGACCTCAGCTTTTGAGCATATCGGGTGCATCTTGCTGAGAGCCGTGTCGTTATTGGTCGGTACATAGAAGATGTTTTTCTCAGTGTATATATGTTTGAGAATATAGTATTCCTGTTCTTCACCCGTAAAATCACGCTTTTCAACTGCCGTGACCTTACATATCCCGAATGCACCGTACATCACCATGTCACCTACGTTGTACATAAGTATCACCTCGCAAAAAAAATAGAACGTTAAGCAAGTAACTGGACTTACGCAGTAACTGCTACACGTTCTTTTATGTTATTATAGCACTCTTAAAAGAAAAATGCAAAGGTAGTTTTGCACAAAAAATATAAATTCAATATATTTTTCTCATGAAATAATATCCGTCCATAAGGACGGTCCAATATTTTATTCTACCGGCAGATCTATAAATGTTGGCTCATCCTTAGTTTCACGTACATATCTGAGCATATCCTCACGGAGCAGGCGGACTGTAGATGTATTGATACCGGGATGACCACATATGTATTCATCCTTAATCAGAGCGTGATCTATGACAAGCTGTATGTTGTTATCAGTATCGAATATAAGTTCCAACGCTGATACAGAGCCGGGGATAGTATGCAGAAATTCCTGTATTTTATCGGCTTCCGCAAATGAAAGGCGCGCACAGTTAAGCTGCGAGGTCAGAAACTTTGTCTTGAACGGCTTGTCTCCAGGCATAAGCAGCATATAGAAACTTGTCTTTTGACGGTTGCAGAGAAACAGATTCTTGCAGACCTTAGCCCCAAGCACAGATTCTATCAGCAGGCAGTCCTCCATAGTATCAGCGTGTTCATGGTCTGCTCTCTTGTACTCGATGCCCAGAGAGTCAAGTCTATCATATATTGCTACTTCGGGCTCGGAACGATTATTTGTTGGTCGTCCGCTGTAAAGAGTATTATCTATATTCATAATCTTACTACTTTGATTATTATCTCTTCTATTGCATCAAATGTCGCTTAGTATAGGACAAAGCTCCATTATTCGCTTTTTTTCCAAACTTTTCATGTTTTATTTCTCGAGTTTTTTTCCAAGAAAGTTAGGTGAATTAATGGCTTTAAGGCCATCATTAAATACATAATTGTCACTGTAGTCTCTTGCATCGAATAATCCTGGTTCATATTCCTTTTCATCAGCAGATAGCCTAACAAGTAAAATGGAATTATCGAGCTTTATATTGCCGTCATTATCCAGAGAAGGACGACGTTCATAATCATATGTAGCTCCTATTTCTGCTTCTGGATTGTTCTTTGTCAGATTAGTTTCATGAAAAATGATACTGTCTTTTTTTTGTTCGCAAGAAAAATAAGCGACAACACCCTCATATGCATCCCACTTAACACCTGTATTATCATCAAAAAAAGAATAGAATACTCCTTCAAACCTGTTATCATAAGGAAGATCAGGTTTTCTTTCTCCGTATCCCACCTCATATACTCCTCTTTCCAGCCATACGAAGTCATCAGCGTCCGCTATAGAAGTAGTTTCAGCGGCTACGGAAGTTGGTGTCGCAATTGTAGTCGTTATAGTATGAGATGTAGTTACAGTAGAACTTGAAGTCGTTCTTGCAGTTGTCGTAACGGCTGTTGTTTTTGCTTCATCTTTCTTATCTTCTGAAGAGTCGATATTTTGAGAAGCACAGCCACACAACAAAAACAATGAAAGTGAAAGTACTAAAGCCTTTTTCATAATATAAATCATTCCTTACTGAAATTATATAATATATTGCTTCAAATGTCGCTTCGGGTATAGAATGTGCTTCGACCGCTGCCATGCTTTAAGAGAAGTCCCTGTTCAACAAGCTGCTTGATAGAATTCTCAACTGAAGCCTTACTGATCGTCGGGCAAAGTTCCATGACTTCGCTCTTTGTAAACTTACCGATCTTATTATACACAGCACGACGTACCATTTCTATTGCCGGCAATTTCTCATCGACCAATGAAACACGTTCCTCAAAGTCGCGATAGGCAGCGAGAATAGTCTGCAACAAGTACTTTATAAACGGCGTGGGATCTTCTTTGCCCTTGTTCCAGCCTTTCTGACACAGCTCTAATGCGTCGTAGTACAGGTTCTTGTTCTTGGCTATCTTGCTTTCAAGGGAGATATATCTGCCGATTACATAACCAGAACGATACAGCAGCAGAGTTGTGAGCAGGCGGCTCATTCTGCCGTTACCATCATTGAACGGATGAATGCAGAGGAAGTCGTGTATAAACACAGGTATCAGAAGCAGTGCATCGATATCCTGCGTTGCGATTATGCGATTATAGCTGTCACATATAGCTTCGATAGCAGTCGGAGTTTCATATGGCGGCAGAGGAGTGAATAATACGAATTCACGTCCATTCGTATCTGTCGCACTTATATAATTCTGAGAGTTCTTAAATGTACCACCGATGCTTTTATGAGAATATTTATACAAATCACGATGAAGCTGGAGAATGTAGTTAGATGTTATAGGTATATACTCGAAGTTCACGTAAATAGTATTCAGTACATCACGGTACCCCATGATCTCTTCCTCATCACGATTTCTAGGCGTTGTCTTGTCTTTGACAAGCTGCAACAGACGAGTATTAGTAGTTCGTATACCTTCGATCTCATTAGAAGCCTCTGTACTCTGCACCTTGGCAATCTCAATAAGACGATCAAGCTCAGCAGGTTTTTGTTTAAGGTAAAGCTCTTGCCTTCCTTTATATTCATGGATCTGGGCTACAAGACCGATAATC
>NZ_JAGCFH010000286.1 GCF_017650195.1 Ruminococcus sp.
ATTCGTGCCGAAAAAGTTACTATAATATTCATCATTCTCTTCAGCTGTAATCATTTGCTTTTCCTGATCGTAATGAAATCGAATACGATTAGTAAAATTGAACTCCTGATTTTCAATACACCCAGATTTTTCAATCCATATATATTGCAATATTTGTTTCATTCTCCAACGCCTCTCAACATACAAATTTAACCATGTCTTATCATATGAATACCCTATCTAAATTGGATGAACCTTCATAAGATGCTGTCGTTTATGCTATTTGAGAATTTGATCCCTCTATGTATCTCCACTGCACGTTCTTCACTGATACCGCTTTTTTCGGCGTAGCTGAGCCAGTCAGACACAACGGATTCAGTCTCTGATATAGCCTTGCGGCAGAACTCTGCGGTCAATCCCATAGCCTTTCCGCCTGCGATAAGATCGTCCGCTGTTATGCCTGATGTTTTGCCGTTTATTGACATCTGATGCTTTGATATCCACCTGTTGTCAGGATTATACGCAAAGGTCAGGTCGTATGCAGGTGAGAGTTTCCACTCACCTTTTCGGTTCATCAGGAACGAGAAGTTCTTGACATGGTCATCACAGTTGCCGCCAATAACAGCAAACGCCATACGCCTGAATATCTGCTCTACACCGCTTTTCCCTATTCCAAGTCTCTTTGCATAATCGGTATATAATTCATAACTGCAAACATTCGGAGTATTATAGTCGAAATGTCCGAGAGCTGCAAGGGTCTGCATATGCACTTTATCGCCGTTTACACGATCGAAGCGCTTTGTCATGAAATGATGAAGTCCGTCCTTTTCATAAATACGGCACTCGTTCATCTCGATACCGAGGTCAATAGCCATCAGATAATAGGCGTACTCAATAAGCGAATACTGCTTCTTATCGGCAAGATTATGGTCTCCGTTGCCTGATACCCCGTCAAATTTGATGAGCCAGTAATCAAAGCCCTTCCCCGCGTCCACTTGTCCTGACTTGACTTCGCCCGTATTTTCATTCCATGCAACGATAGCTTTAGCTCTTGCGCCGCCTGCCGAAGAACCTATCTCCAGCAGCTGCATTATGCTTGCTTCCTTATCAGAGAGTACCGCGCTCTCTTTGCCTGACAGCACCGCAGATGCAAGTTTGGTCATCTCAGTCACATCGACTTCGCTGTCTATAAACTCAGGACTTGTCGCAGGAACGTATTCAAGAGCTCCCATGCCACGTTTTCCCGTGTAGCACAACCTTTCTATCGCTGTAAATGTCTCGGATGAACGTCCCTGACCTGCAAGCCACTTATCTATAACAGCATTACCAAACTTATCAGGCAGAGAGTCGGCAAACAGCCCCGGGATACCGTGAAATGCTTCAACGCGGCTAAGCTCCGGAAATGAATATATCCTGTCAGATAAAGGCATCTTGAATGGCGACAGCTCTATCTCACTCCTTAGAAACTTTTTGTCATATTCAAAGCTTGCCGCTGCGTCATCATCGCCCTGATGAATATATCCTATGCGAGTACCCCAGAGGTACACTTCTGCTGTATTTATCATTCTTCATCTCCCCATTTCCAATCATTATCGGTTTTCTTACGTTTTCGTGCTCTCTGTTTCGGAGCGTTGTTATCTACATAATTAGAAGGTCGCTCCTGCGGATCAGGTACCAGCAGATCAAGTTTTTCTTCAAGGTCAAGTGCTTTTAGGAGCTTTATAAGATTGAGCAGCCCTATATCGCTGCCATTCTCAAAACGCGCTATTGTTCCGACCGAAACCATTGACTTCTCGGCAAGCTCTGCTCTTGTCATTGAAGCGGCAATACGATACTGCTTGAATCTTACCGAAAGCTCCGCGGCGATAGCCTTATCCTGCAAATTACTGTTTATCTTCATCTTGGACGCTCCTCTCTATATCAAATTTGTTGTCTCTATTATAGCATACTTAAAATTAAAATGCAATATATTATTTTTTAAATCAGAAATTCGCGCTTAAAACATAATATATTATATTTTATTGAGTTTTAAATTATCGCATATTTTGCGACAACTCAATTAGAAAAAACAAAGCAGCTCTGTGCGGAAATCGACCGCTTATTCAGAGTTGCTTTGGTCATTTTTTTCGGTAGAGACGCGCCATTTCAACCACTTATTTACCACTTATTGGCACTGAAAATTGCTTAAAATCACTTGAAGATGCTAAAAGTGAAGCTTCAAAAATCGGCGAAATACAGCCCTTTTCGCATTTTACTAAAATTCGCTGAAAGGCTCGGGACTATTTCTATTCCCGCACAGCTCGACAAAAATGCTTCACGGTATCAAGTGGGCGGCGTTTTGAGTAAAAACACAAGGGCTAATGATATTCTGACACTCATTGCAGAAATGGCAGATTCTAAAACCGTACTGATGAGTTATCTAGCCAATGATCCAAATGTCGGGTTGTCATCAAATAAGGATCTTTCAAAATTCAAGATGTTTGTCTGCGACACAGGATTATTCGCTACGCTTATGTTCAAGGATAATGATTTCACGGAAAACGATATCTATCAAAAGCTGCTGAGCGATAAACTCTCAGCGAATCTCGGATATCTCTTTGGTAACCAAGGGCACGGATTTTAGCCGATATAAACGGCGAATCGGGTGCTGTTTGGGTGCTGTCCATACCGTCTTACTAATGCTTAGGTTTTCTATTATTCATAGTTACCTAATTAAATTATTCCACATTCTTTCAAGACCATTATTGTTTCTTCTTTAGCCTCCTCCTCTTCTTTCTTATATTCAGTGTATAATTCAGGCATTTTCCAGATTTTTGCTACATCATTAATCCGATTTGGATATACAACTTTTGCTCTATCAAGCCTTTTTTCAAACTTTTCTTTTGTATAGCCTTCCCTATGAAGCTCTACACATTTTCTATATATTTCTTTTCTTATAATATTCAAGTTGTTAATATATTCTGCGTATTTATCAACTTTCAGATGCAATAATTCCTTCCTATTATCAAGTTTTGATGGGTGATACTGCAAAAGATACTTATATAACTCGTCGATATTGTTAATTGAATCAATAAAAGGAAGAA
>NZ_JAGCFH010000030.1 GCF_017650195.1 Ruminococcus sp.
AACGGAATTGTCTCAGTGCTGATGACAGTGGTTAATGTTTCAGTTGAGGTGATTTCAGTAAGCGTTGTAGTCACCGTAGTAGTCTCAGTTGTTGTTTCAGGTTCTGTTGTTGTAGTCTCAGTTGTAGTCTCGGTAGTTGTAGTTGTTGTGGTCTCCGTCGTTGTTGTGGTAGTCTCAGTAGTAGTTGTTGTTGTCGTTTCAGTGGTAGTCTCAGTAGTTGTAGTTGTTGTTTCAGTAGTAGTGGTTGCTGCCGGAGCACCTTCGATTGCTCTGAAGTTGTATCCGTACTTCTCTGCATAAGCCTGTGCAGTAGAGCCTGCATAGCCTATTATAACACCGTTGCCAAAGGTGGGACCTCCATCGCCGCTAGATTGGGCTACGCATATAGTATTTCCGTCGTCGTAGATCTGGCAGTTAGGATTTTCTATCCTGATCTCCTTGAGTTTGGTACATTTTGTAAACGCCTTTTCGCCGATCTTAACGACATTTTCTGGCAGTGTAATGCTTTCTATCGCCGACTCTGCAAAAGCTTTGACGTTGATTATGATAGGAAGCGAACACCCGTCCTTGCATCTTATGGTTATATTGCCTTTTAAATCCTTGCCGTTTGAGATAACTATCTCATCTTCTAAAACAATATAATTCTTGTCTCTTTTAAATTCGTTGCACAGTACTTCATTCGGATCATTCTCCGACGAATCTTCGGCATAAACATCCGTGTATGTTTTTACTGTACTCAATGCTGCATAGCCGCCGTTGACAACGGCTGAAGGCAGTGTTCCGCTCAATATAAGTGCAGAAAGACATACAGCAGCTAACTTAGTGACTTTCATAAACACCTCCGAAATATCAATAAAAAATCATCCCGCTGCGGACTATCCGCAGCTTATTGTTTCTTTGCTTTCCCCGGTCCGCACCCTCGTCCCGTCAGTCAATGCATGGTTATTAATGATAAGCGATAAAAATACGTTTGTACTGTGTCTGAGCTTAACAATTATTTGGGATACGAACCCCATGCCGCTCTCGGCACTGCCAAACTTTATGCTTCCCTTACGGAAAGCCTATTCTGCATTCGCCCTGCCGTGACTACACCTTTAAGCTCATATAAGCTCAGTCAACCAGTTGAGCGCCTGTATCTTGTTATCGGTCACACGAAACTCCTTTGCCATTTTATCTATCTTTTTCTGGAGTTTCCCGACGTCTACCGTGCTGAGTATTTTTATCTCGGTCATTCTCGCACGTTTAGCCGTCTGACTGGCATTGGAAACAATATCTTTATATACAGCGATCTTCACCTTGAGAGCGTCTCTCGCGGCAATAAGCTCTGTAATGCTTTTTTCTTCGGAAATAGTAACGCAGTTAGTATGGTTTATCCTGCGCATAAGCTCTTCAAGCCGTGATATAGAGCTGTCAAGCTCTTTCAGGAGCACCTGCGGATTCTCGGCAGGCTTTTCATTTTCCTGTACTATCACATTATTGAGTAGCCTGCTTCTGAGCTGTTCTATACTAATATTAAGATCTGCTCTTTCCTGTAACGCTTCTGCAAGTTTCATATCATCACTCCATATTAAGATGTATTGCTGAAAGCGGAGAGCTGAAATATATGATTATGTGATTACTTATTACATTGTTCCGTGTTTTTTTACGGTAATCTGATCTAATCCAACTCTGAACACTCAGATCATTCTCTCATTTATCGTTGTAGTCGTAAAACATTTCGTCTATGAGCCTGTCATAGTCGCTGCTGTCTCCGAAAGCCGCCTTTATCAGAGAGCCTGCGTTTCTGAATGCAAGTCTGATATAAAGCCAATCCCCCATGTCATCAAACTTCCGTGTGGAGTTGATAAGGTGATTATTCTTAAGACAGCCGTACTTTTTCCCCTCCTTCTTGCCATATCGGCGAATATTCATTGCGGTAGTGATATCTTCTCCGGCTTTCTTTTTAGCGAAGCCGCCAACTGCGTCGAATGTGGACTTTTCAGCCCAGAAGATACCACAGTACAATCCTGTGAGTTTAAAACCCAAACGACATAAAATCTCATTTACCCTGATCGGGAACGAATAGCGTTCAAACCTTATAGGAGCGCCGCCGCCAATATATTTTCCGCTGTTAAGCATTCCAAGTATCTCGCGGAAAGTATTTTCAGTCATACGGTTGTCACAATCGATAGTGACTATGACCCTGCCCCTTGCTGCGCTTATTCCCGTATTTCTTACAGCCGCTATACACCTGCTTTCATCCATTGCCACTATGGCTCCATTTGCAACTGCCAGCTCTGCGGTACGGTCCGTACATCTGTTGCACACAACGATTATCTCAACGCCGCACTTTACGCGCTCAGCAGCACGATTAACACTGTTTATGCATCTTACAACGTATCGTTCTTCATTATGTGCAGGGATTATAACTGAGACCGTTATATTATTTGACATTATGAACATTCCTTCCCCATAGTGTGTTCACTTTTCTTATAAATTATACCACTTTTTTTACTACCAGTCAATAGTTTTTAGCTTTTAATACTATATTAAAAAAAGAAATTTATTCTATTGGGGTATATAGAAACTAAATATCGATTTCTAAAAAAACGAGCAAATCAACCGTAATGCGTTGTTATCCAGCTCCTGCTGATTTTTGTCAAGGGCTGTTTTCTAAGCAAAAAGCTGACAATTGTCAATGCGAAAAATTAGAAAATTCTTTTCTTTATTAAATGTTATAATCATTGTCGATAGCACTTTTTGACCATATGAGCAAAAAACGATAAGCACTGTTCACAATAACTCGAATGCGAGCCTGTTGATTCTTAATATTGGTTAATTCTTTTTTTGTAT
>NZ_JAGCFH010000287.1 GCF_017650195.1 Ruminococcus sp.
ACTGTACTTGCCATCCTTAAGGCCTTCAAACTTAGCGCTGTTGCCTTCAAATGTAACAGACTTGTCGTCAGCTGTGAGTGTCTTTGCCTTTTCGCCTTCGCCTACTGTTACACCTTCAAGTGTTTTTCCTGTTTCCTCAACTGCAAGTACAAATGTTGCCTTGCCTGCTGATTCCGGTATAGGCTCTGCTCCGAGAGACTTCTTGTCAAGTGTAATTGTTGACTTGTTGTCTTCAACTACGAGATGACCGTCTTCGTCTACATAAGCCTTGCCGTCTGTAACAGTGCTTACGTCTGTTACCTTGCCGTCCTTTATAGTAAAGGTGAACTTAGTAACTGTTGTGTAGCCATCGGGAGCGGCAGTTTCTTCAAGACTGTACTTGCCATCCTTAAGGCCTGTAAACTGTGCATTGTTTCCAGTAAATGTTGTCTTTGTTACCTCACCGAGAGCATCTCCGCCGTCGATCTTAACTCCTGCAAGGGTCTTGCCTGTTTCTTCAACTGCAAGTACGAATGTTGCCTTGCCTGCCGACTCAGGGATAGGTGATGCGCCGAGAGCAAGCTTGTCAATAACTATGCCTGTCTGAGCGTCTTCAACTACAAGATGACCGTCTTCGTCAACATAAGCCTTGCCGTCTGTAACAGTGCTTACATCCTTAACCTTGCCGTTTTCTACTGTGAATGTGAACTTAGTAACTGTTGTGTAGCCCTCGGGAGCAGCAGTTTCTTCAAGACTGTACTTACCGTCCTTCAAGCCCTCGAATTTTGTATTGTTGCCCTTGAACTCAGTCTTTGTGACTCCGCCGAGAGCAGTGCCGCCATTTACCTTAACGCCTTCAAGAGTCTTACCTTCTTCTTCAATCTGAAGCACGAAGGAAGCCTTGCCTGCTGATTCCGGAATAGGTGTTGCACCGAGTGCCAGCTTGTCAAGTGTGATAGTCGACTGTCTGTCCTCAACTACAAGATGACCGTCCTCGTCAACGTAAGCCTTGCCGTCAGTTACGGTACTTACGTCCTTGACCTTGCCGTTCTCTACTATAAATGTGAACTTAGTCACTGTAGTATAACCGTCGGGAGCAACTGTCTCCTCAAGGCTATACTTGCCATCCTTAAGACCTGTGAACTTAGCGCTGTTGCCTTCAAATGTAACAGACTTGTCGTCAGCTGTAAGCGTCTTAGTCTTTTCGCCCTCGCCTACAACTACGCCATCGAGGTTCTTGCCCTCATCCTCAGCTGCGAGAATGAATGTTGCCTTGCCTGCTGATTCCGGTATAGGCTCTGCACCCAGTGCCTTCTTGTCAAGAGTTACGACAGTCTGTCTGTCCTCGACTACAAGGTGACCCTTGTCGTCAACGTAAGCCTTGCCATCAGTAACAGTGCTTACATCTGTTACCTTGCCGTCCTTGACTGTGAATGTGAACTTTGTTACTGTCGTGTAGCCGTCGGGAGCAACTGTCTCCTCGAGGCTGTACTTACCGTCCTTAAGGTACTCAATCTTTGCATTGTTGCCGTCAACCTTTACAGACTTGACGCCGCTTGCAACAGCGTCGCCGCCGTTGATTTTAACGCCTTCAAGTGTCTTGCCCTCGTCCTCAGCTGCAAGCACGAATGTTGCCTTGCCTGCTGATTCCGGTATGGGCTCTGCACCCATTGCCAGCTTGTCAAGATTGATGATAGGAGCGTCCTTGACTGTTATCTTCTTTCCATCCTCGGACTTCTCCGTAACTCCGTCCGTAACAGTGCTTACGTCTGTTACCAGACCGTTCTTTATTGTAAATGTAAATTCAGAAACAGTTGAGTATCCGGCAGGAGCTGTATCCTCCTTAAGTGAATACTTACCGTCCTTAAGATATTCGAGCTTTGTGCTGCTGCCTGCAAATGTTGCAGACTTGACATCTCCGAGAGCCTCACCGCCGTTTATCTTGACACCGCTGAGCGTGCCGTCAGTATCCTTGGCTGTGAGTGTGAACTCTGCCTCGCCGTCGGTTATCATCTTTCCACCGAGGTCTGTCTTGTCTATTGAGATCGTGGGAGCATCCTCAACTACTATATGACCGTCCTCGTCGATGTATGTTCTGCCTGTTGTTACAGCAGATACATTTGTTACCTTGCCGTCCTTTACAGTAAATGTAAAGTCACTTACTACTGAATAGCCAAGAGGAGCAGTATCTTCTCTGAGAGTATAGGTACCATCCTTAAGGCCTGTGAATGTAACTGTGTTTCCATCGAAGGGATCTGTGGACGTTACAGTGCCGAGAGCTTCTCCGCCGTTTATGCTAACGCCGCTGAGATTAAGATCCTCGTCCTCGGCAGTAAGAGTGAACTTCACCTTTCCTGCTGACTCAGGTATCTCTGCTGCGCCAAGAGCCTTCTTGTCGAGAATAATAGTGTTCTGTTTTGTGTTAAGCAGGCTCTCGCTCGTTCTTGTACTTATAACGTTCTTGTCAGCGTCAGTCTCAACTATTACGCCGTCCTTTATAACAAAGGTCTTTGCAGCTGCCTTTTCGTAGCCCTGAGGTGCCTTTGTCTCTTCAAGTACATACTCACCGTCGTAAAGCCCCTCGAAGGTCTTGGGATTTGCATCCTTTGAGTTCCACTCTGCCGACTCTCCTTCGCCGAGAGCATCACCTGTCTTCTTTGCTGGTATAGCCTTTCCAGATCCCTTCTTGAAGGTGAGCTTCATATCAGCGCCTGCCGTTGTGCCAGCAGGAGTCGTGTTGCCCTCCTTGTCGTAGAACTTGGAAATCTCAATCTTGGAGATGTTGTCGAGTATTATGAGCTGCTTGCCATCATCAGAAAGCTTGTATGTGCCTGTTGTCTTTGCATCTGTAACAGTTACCTTTCCGTCTTTCACAGTAAATCCGAATTCGGACTCGACCTTTGTGTAGCCGTTGGGTGAAGCTGTTTCCTTAAGTATATAATCGTCGTTATCAAGACCTATGATGTCTATTGAGCCACCTGTGAACTCACAAGCCTTTCCGCTGTCTGTGAGCTTGAGGAGCTTCTCATAAGAAACGGTTGGAACCAAGTCGCCCTCTTCAACACTGAGCGTGAAGATGTTTCCGTCCTCGAACTCTATTGTATAGGTACCGCTGTATACGCCCTTGAGCTCAAGGGATGTTCCTAAAACTGCTCCATTGTATTCATAGGTATTCTTTGAGGAAGGAGATACCTCCTTGCCGTCAACGGTAACATTTCTGAAAGTGTTTCCGCGTATAGTATACTTCTGTCCGGATTTGAGATCCTTTATAGTAACTCCGCTGGTGTTGTTGAGAGCGTCATGTGACTTTACAGCCTTTTCAGAAAGATCAGTACTGCTGTCAACAGTAGTGAGTACTCCCAGCGCCGAGCCGTCTTTCTTTGTGAGAACGAACTCTGCGTTGTCAACGATCACCGAGCCCATGTCACCCTTGCTGATCTTAACTGTTTCCTTCCTGTTGACGAATTCAATAACATCCTTGTCAGCAGAAAGTACACCATCTGTTCTCTTTACTGTAAAGATCTTTACTGTATCCTTTACATAGCCTGCGGGAGCTGTGAGCTCCTCTACAGAATAAGTGCCTTCGGGAAGACCTGTGAATACTACCTCCGAGCCAATGGAATACCATTCAAAGGATTTTTCGTCGGAAGAAAGATTCTTGATCTCGTTGCCCTTGAACTTATATGGATAGAAGTTGCTTCCGGACTTGCTGTCCCAACCCTTTCCGTCTGAGGTGAAGTACTGTGAATCGTGAGCCTTTACGTTCTTCATGCTCTCGCCTGAAGCGCCCTTGAGTCTAAAGTAAGCACCCTGAACAGCCTTGCCGGTCTCGTCTACCTTCTTAACAGATATCGCATAAGCCTCGTCGATCATTGTGATCTCAGAGCTGCTCTCGCCTGTAGACTTTGCGGAAGCACCGGTATCAGCCGTTACAACTGAAGCCTTGCCGCCATCGATCCTGATATCTGTAGCCTTGATAGGCTGATAACCATCGGGAGCTGTCTCAGTAAGGGTATAAAGCCCGTCAGGGATACCTGTGAACTCTATAGCCTTGTCCGTGCTCGTCCATGTGATAGTCGAATCACTGTACTTTACGTCAGCATCCATATCGTCGTCAAGATCTGACTTCACGCCGCTGTTGAGCTTCGCTCCACCTGATTCCTTTGTTGTGAGAGTAAACTGTGCGCCTTCAAGGAATTCCTTTGCGTGAGATGTAATCACAACGCCCTCGCTGTCCTCGTTTGCAAACAAAACGTCGTTGTACTTGACAAACTTTACTCTCGAATCTGGAGTTCCGCCTGTATTTGTAATGCCGATCGTTCTGTTTCCGCCGGATACTCCGTTATCTGTATACGATACCTTGTAGCCGTCGGGAACATCGTCCTCTATCGCATAATAGAAATATGTGTGTCCATCCTCATCGGCCTTTTCAAGACCATCCCATGTGGCAGTCCAGTCGTTGTCTGCACTGAGTGTCTTGGTCTCGTATTCCTTGAAGCCGATACCAGGACCGCTTATCTCGTCAACGTAGCCGTCTGCAACAGTGATCACAAACTTTTCGGCTTCACCCTTCTTGAAGGTGTAGGTTCCGTCCGGAAGACTTGATACTATCTCATCGGTATCGGCATAGAAGATAGTTGTCTCTGCGCCGAATCCAAACTTTGATGTTACTGTCTGTGCCGAAACGCTGGAATTAACTGTCTTTATCGTTCCGCCATCCTCATATGTGATCGGAACTGTGGTCTTGGCTTCCTCGTTCACAGTCTCAACGAAGTCTGTGAACTTGTTTATGTTATCTGCTTCGTCAGTCACGTAGCGCAGACCAGCCTTCTTAGATCGGTAGAGTGTTACCTCTATCTCGTCGTCCTCATGCTTGTCATCGCCATCGCTCCATGTCTTCTTTGCAGATACCTTTATGCTGGTGTTTTCGCTTACGGGGTTCATAAAGGGAGCCATGTGCGTCTGGTTTGTGAGCGTTATCTTGTTCGCAATGATAGAACCGCTCATATTGTTCGGTACGACCTCGCAGTCAGGTGCGAGAACGCAGCCCCATGGCTCGAGTTTTTCGCCGTAATTGTAGAGTATCTTTGTACCCTCGGAATTGGCATTGAAGAAGTTGTAGATGACATTTGTGCCGCTGAGAGCGCTCTGCTCTGAATCTACCAGTTTGTAAGTAGGATCATAAGCCGATTCATAAGTCCACTCAGGTGTCCATATAAGCTCCGACTTGCCTTTGAGGTCGATATTTACTACAAGGGTCTGGTCGCCGTAGAACTGACCGTCCTTGAAGTTGATATTCTCGACCTTCATATTGCGGTAGTTGTCGAGCTCGTCCGCGGTGAAGTTCAGCACGTTCGTGCCGTTCTCGTTAAGGGTAAGGGTCCCCAGATAAGGAGTCTGATTTGACGGATCATTCGAATAGTCAGGGTTTTCAACAAACTTGAGATTAGCATAGGAATCCTCGAGCTGTGAATACCTTGCTGATCTGTTCTCGTAATTTTTCTTTTCGGACTCGAAATCTATCAGATTCTTGCCGGTATGAGCAAGGTAGCAACTGTTCTTATAGTCGCCGCCAGGCTGGAGTTTTACGAAAAATTTATCCGACTGAGGAAGATCAACTCTGATATACGGATAAGGACTGGCGTCCTGAGGGTAATCAAGGGCAGACTTTTCATTTTCAACGTAGCCTACGCCGAATATGTACTCGCCCTTCTTTACATACAATTCGCAGTTCTCAGGGAAGAAGAAGTCGCTCATCTTGCCGAGTGAGAATTCCTTTGAACCCTCCTCCAAAGCTTTAGCTTCGTACTCTCCGCCCTCTTTGAACACGAAAGAATCCCTGACTACATTGAGGATTCTGCCTGTTCCTTCGGTATTGAGCTGTCCGTGATTTGATCCGATAATGTAGTTCGGTGTTGCGATGTTTCCGTTGATGTGTGCGCTGTTGTTAGTGGTTTCAATGGTATCAAATGCGAACAAATGGAAATCGCCGGCTATTCCCAGCGGGTTATTCCTGAACCACTGCGTCTGCTCGTAGGGCGTGTTAATGACAGGAAGTCCGTCTGCGGCAGCATTAGCCTGCATACCAATAAACGACGGCACAACATAAGTCATTGCCAGAACTCCCGAGGTGACGCTGCTTATCAGGCGTTTACCCAAAGATTTCTTCATTTTCGATCCATCCTTCCTTTGTTTTATTTTTTCTACAATTCCCCGTAATTTACCTTTCCGCCTGTGCGCAGGATGATATGTTTACAGTATTTTGCACTTTATATTATAACACGCCCATATACAAATTGCAATATTTTAACTTTAACTAATATTTAAAAATATTTATGCGGCTTTTGTGCAATTTGTAAGAGAATTATGCTGTTTCTTGAAGTTTGACAGCAAGTTCAACAATGCGGCGGAGCTTTATGTCAACTGGCACTACCAATTCCAGTTGACTCCTACAAAACCGATAGACAAAAAATTCGTTTTTTATTTCATTACGCCTCGTATTATAGTCCGTCACTATGACCATATATAAATTCTATATTTATTTATCATCAACGTTTTAAAACTTCATTGTGTAACAAAATTCGGCAAATACGCTATTTACTTTCACCGCAAAAAATGATATCATAATGATATTGTATTATATCCCTCACGGGAGTAGTAACAAGGAGGAAATTAAATATGAAAGAGAATTCCAAGATCCGCTCACTGGTTCTTTTAGGACTTCTGACTGCTGTTGTGGCGCTCTTCTCACTGACGCCCATTGGCTCCATCCCGATCGGACCGCTTTCGATCACACTCAATATCATACCTATTGCTATCGCTGCCATTGCTCTCGGGCCCATAGGTGGACTGATAATGGGTACGGTATTCGGACTTTTCAGCTTCATGCAGTGCTTCGGCATAGGAGTCCTCAGCGGAATGGGAGCCGCTACACTTGAGATAAGCCCCGTGCTCACCTTTGTACAGAGAGTCATTCCCCGTGCGCTGGATGGTCTGCTGGTAGGACTTATTTTCTCATCTCTCTCAAAGATAAACTCAAAAAAGGCACTTTCCATTATTTCCGGTATCGTTTCCGGTATAGTTCTTATCGGACTTTTCCTTTCCGTACTCCTGCTAATATGCCACGACGAGAACGGAAAGTACAAGATGTCAGAGGGTATGTATAAATTCATGACATCCGGGCTTCCCGTTGCTCTCACTCTCACAGGCATATTCGCTCTGGGATTTGCTGCAATGTTCTGGTTCGTCAGAAAGAAGGACTTCTCAAAGATACAGCAGTCCTGCGGTATCGCCGGATTCTCCGCAGCGATACTCAACACCATCTTCTTCATGGGAGCTCTGGTTCTGCTCTTCAACCACACTGCAACAGGTCTTGACAACAAGTATGCTATTACAGTCAATAACGGCGTCATTTCTGAGGTCAAGGACAGCTCAGGAAACAACGTAGCCTTTACAAATGGAGGTAAAGCCGTGGCAATCGGTAACGATATCGTTTTCTACGTAAAAGAAGATATTTCTGATATCCCTGCCACCGTTTCTTCCGCAGCCGTAAAGTTCAAGCTAAGCTCAGACAAGCTCAAAGGTGCTACGTTCGCGGGCACCGATCAGATAAATGGCAATTCATTCACATTCAAAAATCCTAATGCCCATTTCAGTAATCTCGCAGACGGGAAATATACCCTTAAAGTCTATAAGAAATTCAACTATATCGACAAGCTCAGGAGTGGCAAGAGCATACTGCTCTTTATTATCACAGCTGTCGGAATCAACGCATTGTTTGAAATGGTTATATCGACCATATTCACTGCTCTTATCTGCACTGCCCTCTTCAAGGCAAAGCTGATAAAAACTCCTGACAATCTCAAGGAATGATCAACAAAAGCCTTTTCCACGGAAAAGGCTTTTTCTGAAATCAAAAGCTTTTTTACATATCAATAGCTGCCGGCAGTCAACTTCCGGCAAAAAAAGCTATCATACCTTAATCCAACGCAAAACATCATGAAAATAGTATATATAATTAATCTTACAAAATCAAAGTTTATTCAATTACGGAGAGTATAATTGTCCAAATTTATAAAAACAAATCATGGGTTTGATATTTTTTTATCACTTTTCTAGAAATCGCTTTAATCAGCTATTTTTCCTATTGACAGCGCGCTTGATAGGTGTTAAGATGTATGTATAAAAGTTAGGAGTAAGTTAAATGTACAAACGAGCATTCCTGTTCAATGGTATCGGTTCAAAGCCTGAAAAACTGTTGGTAAACCTTCCGCCGGAGCTCATGGACAGGTACAGATTTTACCTTGATTCTGCATTCGGCAGACTTGGTCTCAGCAGAGACCTTGAAAAAAACGAAGCTCATGACAGCCGTGTGGCAGAATGGATAATATCGCTGATTTGCGACAGAGTGATATTTGAACACTTTATCAGCATGGGGATAATACCTGATATTGGCGCAGGCTACAGTTCAGGCATAGTCAGCATAAGCGGCTGCTTCGGCTCGGTAACCCACGAATTCGCACAGAATATCATCATGATGAACCGCGCTACTATGCGCTGCCTTGAGAAAAATGGCGAAAAGCTCGATATGGGAGTGATCGTCGGCTTCTCCTACAATGACATCGAAGAGATGTTCAGAGGCAGATTCACTTCGGATCAGCTCGTTATCGGAAGCGGCAATTCAAAATTCCACGTTATGGTCAGCGGACGTGCTGACGCTGTAGAGAAGGCTCTTGCTCTCAGCAAAGACGAAGGCGCTATAAAGGCTTTCAGTTTCGGCACAGGCATAGCCTATCACCATCCGCTGATGAAGGCTTTCTCGCAGGAATACGTTGATTTCTGCAGTTCGGTCCGGTACAAGGCTCCCGACTATCCTATACTCTCCATATTCAGCAGAGAGATAATGACAAAGGGAGAGCAGGTTCTCAGAGAGAACCAACTCAATGTATATACTCCCATACGCTGGGATCTTGCAATAAAAAAGCTAGAGGAGCTCGGTGTGACGGAGTTCTTCGACATCAGCGCAAACGGCGCTGTAAGCAAATTTACACGAGTAAGCAGGAAATGTAAAATTTACACTCTTAATGATGTGTGAATTTTTCATATAATAAGGCTACCCGTTCAGAGGGATGTCAAAAATTTGGAGGTAAAAACAATGAGAGAGATCACAGAAGAAATCAGACAGGAGATCACAGACATGATCTTCGACTACTACGCAGAGGAATGTGAAGTAGACAAGAGCGAGATAACAATGGAGACAAATCCTCAGGAGGAGCTCGGAAGCGATTCGCTTATGTTCGTTGAGCTCATCGAAATGACAGCAGAAAAGTACGAGCTCGATATCAAGCTCCAGAGCATCGGCAAGTATATGCTCAAAGCTCCCATGGAGACAATGAGCGACGTTGTTGAGATGTTCTGCAAGATCTATCAGTACGGCAACGATATCGTTAACCAGTAATGGCAGAAATACTCAGGTCTAATCTATCAGAGCTTCACGCTGAGGACAATATCGCTGTACTTACAATTGAGAACGGTCCTAAGAATCTTCTTACGGAACCGGAATTCATAGACCGTAAGGAGCTCCTCGGCTGGCTGGACAAAAATCCTCAGACAGGAGCTCTTGTCATAACAGGCAAAGGCAGGCATTTCTCCCATGGTGCCGACGTTTCACTTTTCGGTAAGGCTGGCGTCAGCGAACTTTCAGCGAAGCTGGAGAGTGCAAGGGAGCTGCTCCGCACTATCGAAAGGCTTCCGATAATAACTGCCGCAGCGATCAACGGCGGCTGCTTCGGAGGCGGTCTGGAAATCGCACTGAGCTGCCAGTTCAGGATAGCTTCTCCCTCGGCATTTCTTGGACTTCCCGAGATAATGCATGGAGTAGTGCCAGGCATGGGCGGTATGGAGCGCCTTTACAGGCTCCTTGGGAAGGAGAAGGCTCTCCGCATGATACTCTGCGGAGAAATGATAAGCTCAAAGGACGCTCTGGACATTGGGCTTGTTACTAAGCTCAGCGAAGGCAGAAATTCCTTTGAAGAGACTATAACCTTTGTGAAGGAACTTCTCAGTGGGAAATCGCTCACACAGATACATGCAATAACAGAGACTATGAACCTTGCCGCGGACGGTGCTGAAGACCCGTCAAAGGGCAAGTTTGAAGCAGCATTGACGGAGGCGTTCGAAAAATGAGAAGGAGCTCCTATAAACTTACAGTCAGAGGATATGAGCTTGACTCGTTCGGTCATGTAAACAACTCAGTATACCTACAATATGCAGAAACGGCCATGTGGAACTTTCTTAAAGTCAATGGACTGCTCGACCCTATAAGGGAACAGGGACTCTTTCCGGTAATAATGGAAAGCACCCAGAGGTATATACACGAGCTGAAAATGCTTGACGAGGTAAGAATAGACTCGGAGCTCTCCTGCACCGGTGGTATTGTCAACTACAAGCATAATATCATCAACAAGAACACAGGTCTTGTTGCATGTAGGGTTACAGGCAAGCTCGCTTATGTAAACAAGGAACGTATGATATGCGACGTCCCCGACGAGTTGAGAGCCTGTCTGGAAAGTGGAGAGAACGACGCTCAGTAAACAGACATCATACCCGATATCGGTGGTGTAAGCTCGCTGTATCAGCTTCCTGAGTTCAGGGAGCAGTTCGGCGAGCCTTGCTTACTGTTTGTTTTCACCGGCAAAGCTGCGATACTGCCCGACAGCATTCTTTAAAGTATACGGAACAGCTATGACCGAAACCGAGGTGCGGGCAAAAAACAAAAACAAAAACAAATAATACAGACAAGTATGCAGGCAGCCATTTCAGCATTGGTGCTGAAGAGGATGCGCTTGCAGACCGCTCCGCAAACTAATCCGTCAACGGCTCGTGGGAAAGTTTCCTGTGAGCTATATCAAGCAAAAGAATCACTTTACATTACTCATAGAGATCCCGTTCCCAGTCATCAGGTGGTAACGGGCTTCTGTATTGGTCTGGGCACCACGCCCGTGATAAACAACCAGTACAGTATCCTCATGAGAACGCAGGAGTATATCAGCTCCTGCAATACATCAGGGAGGCACAGACATGAAAATAGGAATAGTGGGCTATGGAAAAATGGGAAAGGATATATTCTCACTTTTCTTTGATAAGCTCCCCGACGCGCAGTTTGTGGTCATAGACCTCTTCGGCGCAGAGGAGAACAGGGAGGCTCTGCTGAAAAATCTCGGCAAGAGCCTGAAAAGAAAAAAGCTCACAGAAGAACAGTATGAATACAAAAAGGGCTCCTTCGTATTCACAGACGATATCTCCACCCTCAGCGGCTGCAATATCGTCATAGAAGCCGTATTTGAGAATATGGCTTCAAAAAAGGAGCTTTTCGCAAAGGCTGCACAGGCGGTATCTGACGATTGCCTGCTGCTTACGAACACATCGTCCCTCGATATAGCTTCGGTATTTGAGGATATTCCTTATAAGGAGCGCTGCTTCGGTATGCACTTCTTCTATCCCGTGAAGCTAACAGGCTTCGTGGAGCTGAACGTGCTCCCGGAGACCGCTCAGGACAATATCGAGGAGGCTGCGCAGCTGATTGAATCAGCCGGCAAAAAGCCTATAATATTCTCAGGCGAATATCACATATATCTCAATCAGATCCTCGCCTGCATGATATCACACGCCATATACCTCCGTGAAAGCCTCGGCGCTTCTGCAGCAGAGATCGACAGGTCGTTGGCGGAGCTCTTCCCTGTCGCAGGGCCCTTTGAGATACTGGACAGCGTAAGTCTGGGGCTTATGGCAGAGAATCCGGGGAACTTCCAGATAGAACGCAACAGGAAGCTTCTCGGCTACGGCTGTGAGAAGATGCAGGGCTGGCTCGCAGATGGCTGCCCAAGAGAAACTCTCTGCTTCCTTGACTTCATGTCGGAGCACGAGAAGGATACAGGTGCCGATTGCAGCAAGGCTGCGCTTTATATGGCGGCGCTGATACTGAATGAGACGGTAAACGCTGTAAGCGGGTACAGCGGCAACAAGACCGTGCTGACAGAAGCTGTACAGGACACTCTCGGACTTTCGGAATCTCCTGCGGCTTTGTACAGAAAGTACGGCTCAGAGGATATTTTTGCAGCGCTTGACAAGCTGCACAGCGAAACGGGCTTCGGCTCATATTCGCACAAAGATAAGGGCGTCTGGGACAGCATACTCGGCTGAGCCCGGAAATATTAGAGATATGAGGTTATTAGTATGAAAAAGGTAGTTATTACAGGTATGGGAGCCGTCACTTCAATCGGCTTCAACGCTCAAGAATACTGGGAAGGTCTTCTTTCAGGAAAATGCGGAATGAAGACCATAACAAGGATCCCCCTTGATAAGCATGACACCACTGTCGCTGCCGAGATCCCTGACGAGTTCGAGATAGAGGCAGAAAAATACTGGAAAAAGCGCCAGCTCAACGCTACAACAACGGCGACTAGAATGGGTCTTGCCTCAGCAGGCGAGGCTGTCGCCGACTGCGGCATAGACACTGCAAACTATGATCTTAAAAAGGTAGCCGTTATTTACGGCATTATTGATAATTCCTACGAGGATAAGGAGCTTGACAAGCCCCTTAATATAACACTGAAAAAAATGCCAAACGAGCTCCCTGCTCTTGTATCTATCAAGTACGGCTTTATGGGTCCTGCCTTCAACGTCAGCACAGCCTGCGCCTCATCGGCTTACGCTATAGCTCTCGGAAAGCAGTTCATAGAATCTGGGCTTTGCGACATGGTAGTTGCAGGCGGTATCTCAGGTACAATCACACATCTTATTTTAAGCGGTTTCAATCAGCTGCTTGCAATGTCGGTAAATCCAGACCCGAATTCGGCTGCCCGTCCCTTCACCAAGAACCGTGACGGCTTCATCATGGGCGAGGGCGGCGGAACGCTGATACTCGAATCTGAGGAGTCTGCAAAAGCAAGAGGAGCGAAGATTTACTGTGAGCTTGCAGGCGCTGCAATGTGCAGCGAAGCCTACCATCTCACAGCTCCCGATACAGACGGCGAGGGCATGGCTGAGTCGATTAGGCTCGCTCTCAACAACGCAGGCATCTCCCCCGAAGAAGTGGATTACATAAATGCTCACGGCACCTCGACGAGCCTCAATGACCTCTATGAGACTAAAGCTGTAAAGGATATATTCGGAAAAAAGGCTTACGATATCCCGATATCCTCAGTAAAGGCTTCCATAGGTCATACTCTCGGTGCAGGCGGCGCACTCGAGGCTATCGCCTGCATAAAGGCTATAGAGACCGGCATTGTACCGCCTACGATACACTATGACGAGCCCGACCCTGAACTTGATCTCAATTACGTACCAAACGTCCCTCAGAAGCATAAGGTGGATATTGCGATATCAAACTCCTTCGGCTTTGGCGGACACAATGCAACACTCGTGCTTAAAAGGTACAACGGCTGAAAAGGAAAGGAAGAAAACACCAATGCCTATAGCACAAATGAAAACCAATTACAAATTCAGCTCTCCGGCAGTACGTACCAACTTTCTGGATGAGACTGCAAGCGAACTTTCGGAGATACTGAGAAAACCCCTTCCTGCGATAATGATAATGCTGGACGAGTGTCCGATGTATATGAACAGCTCCGAGGATACTGAGTTCTTTGCAGAATTCAGATATATACTCCCTCCGGAGTACTCAGACAATAAGTCAGCCTTTCTGAAAGAACTTGCAGACAGGATGCTCAGCCTTATACAGAAGCATACCCATGCAGACCCCTACCGCGTGTATATGCAGTTCACGGAAATGACACGTGAGGGCGCATGGAGATATACAGGCTGATATAATAAAAATGGGCAGGCGGCTCACGCAGGCTGTTCTTCCCAAAAAGACCGGAAAGGACAAAAAAATATGAAATGGGCAATTAGAGATCTGCTCAACCCTGTGGCGACACGTTCGCTGCTCTACGGAGCAGATCCATTCGATCTTGAAGCTATACTCAAAAAGATCGACAATATAAAGGTTAAAAGCGGAAAACAGATACAGGAAGTATGGATAAACGAATGGCACACCAAGATAGACCGCTATTCTAAGCTCTGCGAAAAGGCAGTAGCTGAGGGAAATAAGTTATCCGCAATGGAGTATGCAAGAATGGCGGCACAATGCCATTATGCCTGCTTTATGGTAAATATCGAGGACGTTGAACACAAGACCGAGATATACAAGGGACTTGAAGTAAGTTACAGACACTATATAAAGCTCTGCAAGAATAAGATCGAGTACACTGAAATAGACACCCGTGCAGGAAAGATACCTGCATATATACATTACCCGGATTCGGGCAGGAAATCGTCTTATCCCGTAGCTGTCACCTACTCCGGCATAGGCAGCTGTAAGGAGGAACTGGAAATGCTGGCTGCTCCTCTTAACAAGAGAGGAATAGCAGTTATTACTCCAGATATGCCCGGTGCAGGCGCAGCTATAATCCACAACAATATCAAGTGCGGCGGCAAGCAGATTGAATCTGCCTTTGAAGGCATATACAGATTCATCAAAGAGCACAAAAAGCTCGATGAAAAGAATATCGCCAACTTCGGTCTATGCATGGGAGGCGGATACGCCTTCCGCGCTACTGTAAAGAATCCGAAGGTAAAGGCATGTGTGAGCCTTTTCCCACTGCTGATGAACTTTGCAGATCAGGGTAGCATCCCCATATGGATGAAGCGTGGAAAGTGGAGCTCATACCAGTATTCCGACGATTACCTTGAAGGCATGAGGATTCTCGAGGAGGGTACTCACAAGGCAGATTTTCTTATGGTATACAGCAGCGATGACAACTGGATGACCCCAGAGGCTTCACAGAAGCTTCTCGACAAAGCTCTCGGCTACAAGGAATGCATCCACATAGAAGATAAGCCTGCCTACGTATCCGAGGAAACCATAATGCACGCTATGCCAGTTGGCGAGCAGTACCACTGGGTAAAGCACATAGCAGCAGATTTCATAGCAGCAAGACTTAACGGGAGAAAATGAAATGCCGGAGAAATTTTTTGATTACTACAGCAAGTACGC
>NZ_JAGCFH010000288.1 GCF_017650195.1 Ruminococcus sp.
AGTCAAGCCTTTTTCCGATATTTCTTGGCTTGACTCAAAAATATTTTTTCTCGAAGTGGCAAACTCGGGAGCTGTAAAACTCAGTCCGACCGGTATAACCGCTGATGTAGCGATGATTGCTGCTGCACCCGCGGACAGAGCTCTGACAGAAAGACCTGTTTTCTTTCTCATAGTAATATCCTCCTATTTCTGCAATTTTCAACTTATACTTTAATACTTTTTTTTTATAATGTAAAGAAGGGGAGCAGAAAGTTTACAAATTAGCCTTTTAAAACAGCAATTTGCTCATTAATTTTTCTTAAAATGGCAATATTTAGTTGAATAAGACCATTTATGGGAGGTCGTAAAAAAAAGAGCAAAATTTGGCAAGATAAACTCTTGATTTCTCTGATTTGGTGTGATATAATGTCTTAATGTGGAGTAATCTGCAAAAAATGATTTGTTTGTGGAGCTTTGATATGAATCATATTTTTTATATCATCGGAAAGAGCGCTTCGGGAAAGGACACTATGTACAGCCGTATAGTCGCGGAACTGGAGCTTTTGCCGATCGTGCTCTATACTACCCGACCTGCAAGAAATAATGAACAGGAAGGGGTGGAGTACCACTTTGTTGACGATGAGCTCTTCCGTGAGATGACTGCGAATGGTCAGGTCATCGAATCGCGTACATACTCTACCTGTCACGGCGAATGGACATATTTCACCGCAACTGACAGTATTGCAAATGATAAGGGTGATTGTGCAGGCATTGGTACTGTTGAATCTTATGTACGGATAAAGGAATACTGCGGCGAAGGAGTCGTTGTCCCCATATACATTGAGGTCAGTGATGAAGTGCGTTTTTTGCGTGCTGTTGATCGCGAGAAAAAACAGCTACAGCCGAAGTATGCTGAGCTTTGCAGGCGCTTCCTTGCCGATAACGAGGATTTTTCCGATGAAAAGCTGGCAGAAGCAGGAATAGACATAAGATTTGACAACAACGGCACTTCTGAAGAGTGCTTTTTAAAGATAAAAAAATATATTTCAGAGATTCGCAAGGATAGTTAAAAGTAATTTCTGCATATAGAAGCGGAATAGGGAGGTTTATTGTGGAAGCTGAAAAGAATTATGACAGCTGCGCAAAAAGAACTATGATAATCGGCGGTGGTGTTGCGGCAACAATGCTTCTGAACGAGATATTCAACGCTCAGAAGTCGCCTTATACCGACGATAAATACTCGGCGCAGTTCAATCCGGTATGTATCATTGACAACGATCCTGCCAAGCTTGGCAAGGAGATACTCGGCGTAAAAGTCGTAGGAAGATCCGAGGAGATCGTTAAGTATGCTGAGGAATACGAGATAGAGCAGCTTATTCTTGCTATACCCTCGCTCACATCAGACGAGAGAAAGTCTATAATTGATATCTGCAACGAGACGAAGCTGCCGCTAAAGATAGTTCCTTTTATAGGAAATCTCATTCTTGATGACTCGTCAACACTTCTTGGACAGGTTCGCGATATCAAGGTTGAGGAGCTCCTTGGCAGAAATCCGATAAAGTTCGACAATAAGGACATCAAGGATTTCATCGGAGGAAAAGTTTGTATGGTAACTGGCGGAGGCGGAAGCATCGGCTCAGAGCTTGTCCGTCAGATTGCAAGATATAATCCGAAGCAGATAATCATTGTTGATATCTATGAGAACAATGCTTATGAGATACAGCAGGAGCTTGTTATGGAGTACGGCGACGAGCTGAATCTGGTTACACTTATTGCTTCTGTCCGCGATTATTTCCGAATAAACCAGATATTTGAGAGATACAAGCCTCAGATAGTTTTCCATGCGGCTGCCCATAAGCACGTTCCCCTCATGGAATGCTCTCCTATGGAGGCTATAAAGAACAATGTCATCGGAACTTTCAATGTGGCTACTCTTGCTCAGTTCCATGATGTACAGAAGTTCGTTATGATTTCTACGGACAAGGCTGTTAATCCCACAAACGCTATGGGCGCTTCTAAGCGTTGCTGCGAGATGATCGTTCAGTATCTTTCACAGCAGCATGAGGGAACAACAGAGTTCGTTACTACACGTTTCGGAAATGTTCTTGGTTCAAACGGCTCGGTAATTCCTCTCTTCAAGAAGCAGATAGAGCAGGGCAAGCCTGTAACTGTTACCCATGAGGATATAATCCGTTACTTTATGACTATACCCGAGGCTGTAAGTCTTGTTATGGAAGCTGCTGCTATAGCTCATGGCGGCGAGATATTCGTACTTGATATGGGACAGCCTGTCAAGATAGTCACACTTGCTGAAAACCTCATAAGAATGTACGGAAAGGTGCCTTACAAAGATGTGCCTATCGTATTCACCGGACTTCGTCCCGGCGAGAAGATAAAGGAAGAGCTCCTTATGATGGAGGAGGGGCTGAAAAAGACCTCCAATAAGCTCATATTTATCGGCAAACAGATAGATATCGACGAGGATCACTTTGCGTCAAGACTCAAAAAGCTGCGTGACGAAGCTCAGCGCAATAACGAAGAGGCTGCTATTCAGGCTCTTCACGAGATGGTACCAACTTTTATCACTCCGGAAGAATTCAACCGCAAAGAGCTTATACATGAAGCTTCTAAAAAATAATAAAGCACAAAACTGCACTCCGGCATTTGGCTGAAGTGCAGATTTTTTTACAATAATATAATATAATATTGACGTTTTTTGCGAAATCTGTTATAATTAATATAAGTATACATATTATAATGTCTGAAAGGGATATTACAACTTCTTACGGAGATGATTTTTTGACCGGAACACAGATTACAACTGAAACGGCTACGGCAGCATCAGCCGCGACTACGACCACAGAAACTACTGTTAATGAGATAGTCGGAAGTATACAGGAATCGGTAGAAAAGACCTCAGGTCTTCTTGCGAACGGTATAGAATACATCAAAAAAGCTCTTCCTCTTATAATTATGGCTTTGACGATACTGGTTGTCGGTATACTGATATCAAAGCTCATAGCAAAGGTAGTAGGTAAAGCGGTTTCAAAATCAAATGTCAATGGTGCGGCAAAGAGCTTCCTTGTGTCGCTTATAAAGATAATACTTTACATTGCAGTGGTGATAATGGCTCTGTCTGTTCTTAAGGTTCCGATGTCATCCATAATTACCATACTCGGTGCAGCAGGACTTGCAATAAGCCTTGCGCTGCAAAGCTGTTTGTCAAATCTCAGCGGTGGATTTATAATACTTTTCACTAAGCCATTTACTACAGGGGATATAATAGAGCTTGACGACTCAGTAGGTACGGTCAGGGATATAGGGATATTCTACACAAAGATAAACACCTTTGACGGAAAGACTGTATTCCTTCCAAACGGCAAGGTTACGGACGCAAAGATAGTCAACTACACCGAAACTCCTACAAGACGTATAGATCTCAATTTCAACATAAGCTACGGTTCGGATTTCCTCAAGGCACAGGAAATCATACTTGGAATTATCTCAGCCAATAAGCTAATACTGAAATCTCCTGAGCCTGTTGTACGCATGAGTTCACATAACGACAGCTCTATAGGCGTTGACGTGCGTATATGGGTGAACAACGGCGATTATATGACAGAGCGTTATAATATGACAGAAGCCGTTAAAGCGGCATTTGATGAAAACGGTATCGAGATACCCTTCAATCAGATAGATATCCATGTAAAGGACAAGGTTTAATGTCAGAACAAAAGAAAAAAGAAGAAAGCAAGAAAAACAAAAAAACAAAGGAAACAAAGAATACAAAGAAAAAGAAACATATATGGCTTTGGGTACTTATACTGCTGGCAGTATGGTGGTACAACAACTATACTCTCAAGATAACCAAGGAAGAGCTTGTATCCGATAAAGTAGGCTCAAAGGTGAGGATAGCGGTAATAAGCGACCAGCACGCGACGAAATACGGCATCAGCAACGATACTATATTCAGTGCTGTTGACCGCGCCGATCCTGATATTGTATTTGTGCTCGGAGATATGTATACCAGCGGGAGCAACTGGGAACTGATCCATAAGCCTGTAGACCTTACCGCTGAACTTGTTTCGGCAGGATATCCGGTATACTGTGTAACAGGCGAGCACGATTACGATGACAGATATGTTTCCGAGCTGAAAAAAGCAGGAGCAAAGGTGCTGGACTATTCTGATGACAAGATAGAGATCAAGGGCACAAGCTTCCGAATTATCGGTATTGACAATGTATACTACAGTCCGACTTTTGATCTGAGGAACGAGTATACTCTCGACGACAGCAGCTTCAATATACTTCTTGCTCACATACCAAACTACGAGAAATTTGCGGAATTTGGTGCAGATCTTACGCTGTGCGCCGATACTCACGGTGAAATGGCTCAGCTTCCCTTTGGCGGAGGACCGCTTTACAGCTCTGACAAGGATGTATTTCTTCCAAGGCTTCTTCACAAGGAGCTTGATATATATGACAAAGGATTTTTTGACTATGAAGGCGGAACAATGTTTATAACCTCTGGCATTGGAGTGTATCCTGTGCCTGTGCGTTTCAACAACCGTCCGGAAGCAGTCATTATGGATATCATACCTAAGGGGTGAATGAATATGAGCAGGATCACTGATATTGCCGTTATAGGCGGAGGAGCTTCCGGACTTGCTGCGGCTATCGAAGCAAAGAATATCATGCCGCAGGCAAGGGTGGTTATTCTTGAAAAGCTTGATCGTGTAGGCAAGAAAATTCTTGCAACTGGCAACGGCAGATGTAATCTCAGCAATATCAATATGAGTCCGGAGCATTATCACGGAAGCGTTAGAAACGCAATGAGGATAATAATGTCAACTCCGCCGGCAAAGGAGTTTTTCGGCAGTCTCGGCGTTATCTGCTCTGCAGATCCGAAGGGTAGAATTTACCCGAAGAGCAACACTGCTTCAACAGTGCTTTCAGCTCTGAGACTGCGTGCGGCAGAGGTTGGAGTTACAGAGCGCTGCGGCTTTGAGGCTAATTTTATCGAGAGCGCACCGGACTGCTTCCGGATATCCTCGACTTCCGGAGAGAAGTATCCATGCAAAAGGGTAATCGTTGCGGCAGGCGGCTATGCGGCTCCGCAGTTCGGCACGGATGGAAGCGTGATTCGTCTTCTTCGAAGCAAGGGTTGTCATACAACTAAGATATGTCCTGCTGTAGCGCCTCTTAGAGTTCGCCCAGAGCTCCTTAAAGGACTTAAAGGCATACGTGCCAAGGGCAGGGTAACTGCTTACTCGGGGGGGATGTTCCTCAAAGAGGAGGCAGGGGAGATACAGTTTACGGACAGTGCTCTGTCAGGTATCTGTGTTTTCAATATGGCTCATCTTGTTTCGCAGTACGACGGAAAGCTGACTCTCAGACTTGACCTTGCAGCGGATATGGATACTGAACAGCTTGTGGGCTATCTTCGTGTGATACAGTATCAGCGCGGAAAGCATACCACAGAGGAGCTGCTTACAGGACTATTTCCGAGGAATCTTGCTCTGTACCTTACAAAGCGCTCACTCGGACGCTCCCTCACGGACGATATAGCTTCCCTTAAGGATTCTGATCTCAGACAAATCGCTCAGCTTGTAAAGAACCTTGATTTCGATGTACTCGGCAGTGCTCCGTGGAAAGAAGCACAGGTGACCTGTGGCGGCATAAGCGGAGACTGTGTTGATGACAGATTGCAGCTAAGGAGCGAAAGGGGCATATTCCTTTGCGGCGAGATACTTGACGTTGACGGGGATTGCGGCGGCTATAATCTCCAGTGGGCATGGTCGTCTGGAATATTTGCAGGAAGGAACTGCGCTGAATCCCTGAGAGGTGAACTTATATGATAAGAGTCGGCGGAATAAGAGCAGATCTTGATACCGACTTTTCAGACCTTGTGTCATTATGCGAAAGAAAGCTAAAAATAAGCCGTGACAGGCTCTTAAGCGTAAAGCTTGGAAAAAAATCAGTGGATGCTCGTAGAAAAAACGACGTACACTTTCTCATATCCCTCGATATAGAAGCAAAGGGAGAGGACAGACTACTCAAAACCCTGAAAAATGCTTCAAAGCATGAGCCATTAAGCTATCATGCTCCTTTAGTTGGCCATAAGCCATATCGCCCTGTCATAGCAGGCTTCGGTCCTGCCGGAATGTTTGCGGCACTTGTGCTTGCAATGGCAGGAGCAGAGCCCATAATCCTTGAAAGAGGATGTGATGTGGATACGCGCTGCCAGAAGGTGGAGGAATTCCAGCGTGGCGACAGGCTTGATCCGGAGTGCAACGTACAGTTCGGTGAGGGAGGCGCAGGAACCTTTTCCGACGGAAAGCTTACCACCGGTATAAAAGACAACCGTATAGGCTGGGTATTTGAAAGACTTGTGGAGTTCGGTGCTCCAGAGGAGATACTATATCTTGCAAAGCCTCATATAGGTACGGACAAGCTCCGCGGAGCTGTAAAAGCTCTTCGAGAAAGGGTCATATCCCTTGGTGGTGAGATTAGATTCAACGCAAAATTCTGCGGCTTTGACGCGGAAAATGGCAGCCTCTCTGCAGTCAGCTATATGCAGGACGGAGAGATACATACAATAGAAACTGGCAGTCTTATACTTGCAGCAGGACACAGTGCGAGAGACGTATTTGAACTGCTTTACAATGAAAATATTGCTCTTTCACAGAAAAGCTTTTCAGTCGGGGTCAGAGCGGAGCATCTTCGCACTGATATTGACAGGGCTATGTACGGCGATTTTGCAGGACATCCTGCACTTAAAGCCGCAGATTACAAGCTTGCGGTACATCTTCCCAATGGACGCACGCTTTATACCTTCTGTATGTGTCCGGGAGGATATGTCGTTGCAGCTTCTTCGGAGGAAGGCAGGCTCGCCGTTAATGGCATGAGCTGTTTTGCTAGAGACGCTGAGAATTCAAACAGCGCTCTTCTTGTGAATGTTGACCCTGCGGATTACGGTAGCGACCACCCTCTTGCAGGAATGTACTTTCAGCGTGACCTTGAAGAAAAAGCTTTTATTGCTGGCGGAAGGAATTTTAATGCTCCGGCCACTGTTCTCAGAGATTTTATGGAAGGACGGGTAAGCGAAAAGCTCGGTCGAGTCAGCCCTTCATATCGTCCCGGAATATGTTTTGCAGCTCCGGAGGAGTATCTTCCGGATTTCGTATGCAGCTCTCTAAAGCTTGGCATAAAGGAAATGGGGAAGAAGATAAAAGGCTTTGACGATGATGATACACTCCTAACCGGTATAGAGAGCAGGAGCAGCTCTCCTGTGCGCATAAACCGCGGAGAGGATATGCAGTCGCTTTCACTCAGAGGCCTTTTCCCCTGCGGTGAAGGTGCAGGATATGCAGGAGGCATAGTTTCTGCAGCTGTTGACGGTATGAAATGTGCTGAGGCAGTTTGCAGGAGAATGGAGGAAAATTAAGGTACACATGAAGATCGTTTATATATCAGGCAACAGTATGTTCCTTTGCAGTGACGGAAAGATATCCGAGCTACCCTGCGAAAGAGCTGAAAAATATACAGATACGGTCAATGAGATAAATAAGAACAAGGAGTGGAAGCATTCTGGAGCCGGTGCTATGTTCCGCGAGGATAATGAGCATTATGTAGATGCTTCAAAATTTGTGCGAATAAACGGCGTTTCTGCTACAGAGGAGGGCTTTATCTATTCCGCAGTACTCGGAGAAATGGGTGCGATCTACAGAAAAAGCGCTGATTCGCCTAAGGCTCCCGAGGGACATATATATACCGGAATGAACCGGGATATAGGAGATATCGCCTATAAAAATGGTAAGATAGCCGCTATTCTTGACGGTCATCTTGCGGTATTCGATGAACGCGGCGACTATAATGAAATTACGGATGGTCACTCCGCTGAGGATACCCCATTCTGGTCGGTTACTGACGGAAGGATATTCTGTTCCACAAAAGGACGTGCGCTCGAGGGCGGCAATATTTACTCGGCAAGCTCCATACTTGCAGTTGATGAAGATGCTGGCAGCATAGACACTCTTTTCGCAGAAGAGGGGAACGATCTCCTTTCTCCGAAAAACGATGCTGACGGGAATTATTACTTCATCCGTCAGCCTTATAAAATGGCGAAGAGCGAGAAGGAGCCTGTGTGGAAATCTATACTGCTTTTCCCGGTAAGGCTTGTAAAAGCACTTTTCGGTTTTGTAAATGCTTTCAGTGTGCTTTTCGGTGG
>NZ_JAGCFH010000289.1 GCF_017650195.1 Ruminococcus sp.
TAAGTATTAAGAATCAGGAGCTTCGCTTCAATTTTGACTCGTCTAACCTTGTACATAGTTCAGACCTTGATCCGGATGAAACTTGGTTCTACATAATATGAGTAAATACACTCAGAGTGCTTGATTTTTATAACTGGATTCTGATTTTTTGTTTATTCAACAACGCAAAAAATGTTCTTGATTTTTTGGGCATAATGATGTATAATTAATAATGCATTATAATATAAGGAGATAAAACTATGATAAATATAGGTTTTATTGGCGCAGGCAATATGGGTACTGCTATAATGAAAGGCATTGCTTCAAGCAGTCTTGGCGAAAAAGTAAAACTTTTTGCTTTTGATCCCTGCGCTGAAAAGATACAGGCTCTTAAAGAGTATGGTATTTCTTCCTGTTCATCAGAAAATGAGATAATGGATAACTGTAAATATGTATTCCTTGCTGTAAAGCCTCAGATAATCGAAGGTGTTCTTGAAGCTATTTCGGAACATACGAGAAAGGATACAGTTATTATTTCAATTGCAGCAGGTATAGGTGACGATTTTATCGCCAAGAAGACTATTCCTGATGCAAAGGTCATACTTGTAATGCCTAATACTCCTCTTCTTCTCGGCGAAGGTGCTTCCGCTCTTTCAAGGAACGAAAATGTTACTGACGAAGAATTTGACGTCGTTCTCAATATATTTAAGATATGTGGAAAGGCTGCGGTCATTCCTAAGGACAAGATGAAGGAAATAATCGCAATAAACGGAAGCAGTCCTGCTTTTATATATCTTTTTGCAAAGGGATTTATTGATTACGCAGCTTCAGTGGGTATCGACAAGCAGGCTGCGGAGGAATTATTCACTCAGAGTCTTATCGGTTCTGCTAAAATGATCACAGATTCCGGAAATACGATAGATGAGCTCATAAAAATGGTATCTTCTCCAGGAGGTACTACTCTTGCCGGTCTTGACAGGCTTTATGAGGGCAATCTTACTGACGTAGTTAAGAATTGCTGTGAAAGCTGTACCAAGAGAGCTTATGAGCTTTCAAAATAAGTCTAAATAGCTTTTTATGCGCATATCATTTATCTGGAAAGGAATGATGCGCATGAGAAGCATAAGTATATCTAATGATAAAAGCATAAAAGGGACAAGCCTCTCGGTTTATATATTGGTGATAATCGCTGGAATTATTATTGGAGCGATAGTCCATAACACACCATTCTATGATAATCTACCAATAAAAGCAAACGTCTTTTTTATGCAGAACTGCTCTGTTATCGCGGAGGTCAGAGAGACATTTGTCTGTATGCTGATCTTTGCTGCAGCTGCATTCCTTGCCGGTTCGTCGGCGATAGGACAGCCGCTCGCTTATTTCTTGCTCTTGTTTTCAGGTATTTATACCGGATATATAACAGCTTCTGTATATCAGATGTACGGAAAAAACGCATTTTTTATTATATTAACAGCAGTCATTCCAAGATCTGCTGCGTTAATCACAGTTGTTATCCTTTCTGTGAAAGAAGCTTTAAGAAGTTCTTTTTATCTGTTTGAATTCTATTTTCACGGCGATGTGCGTGAAAACAAGAGAATAACCTTAAAACTTTTCTGTGTAAGGTTTCTGGTCATTATTTTATTATCTTTAATTTTTTCAGCTATCGCAGGCGCATTTTTTTATTTGCAGCTCAAAGCGTTTAGACTGTAAACGGAGGAATTGAAAATATGGGAATCTTTTCCAAAAATTATGAGAGTGCAGGTTCTGGCATAGCCAAAGACGCTCCGAAAAAGGAAGGCGTAGCTCTTTTCTTTGATATTTTCGGCAGAAAAATATGGAACCTGATGACACTAAATCTTATGTATATGTCGTTTTTTCTGCCACTCATACTTATTTTGCCGCTCATATATGCCTGCGGCGAAAAGTATTCAGATGTATCTTTAATACTTACCGTTGTACTTGCAATAATTTTCATGATACTTATAGGACCTGCAACAGCTGGAATGATAAAGGTTATCCGTTGCTTTGTGCTTGGTAAACACACTTTTATATGGCATGATTTCTGGAAAGGATTTAAATCAAATTTCAAGACCGCGGCGATAGTTGGCTTTATTGACTGTATATTATTTCTTTCTGCTCTCTCAGCGTTCGCATTTTATCCTCAGCTTTATGAAGAGGTACAGTCAAAGGCTGTTTATATACCAATGGTGATTACATTAAGCGTTTTTCTTGTGGTATTGGTAATGAATTTCTACATTTTCCCTATGATGGTAGCAACCACATTAAAAACAAAAAATCTTTTCAAGAACTCATTCGCTTTAGCTTTTGTTGCACTTAAGCAGAATGCAATTACTTTTTTAGTGATATTTTTGACTATAGGTGTTATGACATTATTGAGGATGTTCGCTACGGGAGTATTTTTGTTCCTGATACCGTTTTTCCCAGCGGCATTCCTCTGCCTAGTTTCATGCTTCAACAGTTATCCAGTTATACAGAAATACGTGATAAATCCCTATTATACTAGTATTGGCAAGATCAATCCGGAACTTATAGACGATACTGACGATGAAACAGAGCGTATCTTCGAAGACATGGGCGGAAAGGAAAAGCCTATAGAAAAGCGTCCTAAGGGTAAGGGTAAGAGAATATCTTAAATAATACGCTTATGCATCTATATAAGAAGTAAAAACTATCCCCTTGAACATAATAAAAGTTCAAGGGGATTCTTCTTTTTATGTAACATAAGTATCTGTACTGCATAGAATAAAGCAGGGGAGATTATACGTCTGCAATATTTGTAACCACACCGGCAGGAGAAATGTCTATATGTCCAAAGGAAGGTTTGCTACCATCACGTGGGATAGAAGCACTGCCGGGATTAAGGAAATATATACCATTTTCGTAGCTTTCATACTTTACATGAGTATGCCCGAAAAGCACTATATCGCAACCGTTTGTCAGGGCAAGCTCTCTCAACTTATCGAGGGAGCTGCTTACGCCGTAGAGATGTCCATGAGTTGCAAGAATCTTGTGATCCAGTACAGGAAGAACAAATATCTCTTGGCTTAAGCTTTCAAAATCGCAGTTTCCGGCAACATGGATAATCTTTTGTGCAAGCTTCTGGTGTGAGAGTAGGAAATTATCAAGCTCACGCTCGCCGTCGCCAAGATGAAATATCCAATCGGCATCTGTATTTCTTAATATGACACTTTCGAGAGCATAAGAATTACCATGTGTATCAGATAATGCAACAATGCGCAAGTTCGATCCCTCCAAATTAAATGATAATTTATTATATCATATTTTTTTGAAAAATGCAATATAATATTATTGCGTACATTGTTTTTAAGGAGATTAATATGAATAATGAACTTGATCCGAACAAAATAAAAGGTCTGCTGAACGTAATCAGCAAAAAAATAGGCGTTCCGCCCGAAAAACTTCGTTCAGAGCTTGAAGAAGGAAAATTCGACACTGCCCTTTCCGCAATGAATAAAAACGATGCCTTAAGATTTAAACAAGCTGTTAACAATCCTAAAATCGTTGAAAAAATGATGAGCAGTCCGCAGGCTAAGGCTTTGTATGAAAAGCTCACAGGCGGCAAAAAGATGTAAACCCATTGTATGGATGATATAATCAACAGGATAGGGGAGCTGCTGTCAGATGAAGAAAGCTTAAAACAGCTTTCTGAGCTTGCACAGATACTTGCTTCAGATGACAGCAGTGACAAGTCAGGAGAAGATAAAGCTGAAATAGTTTCTCCAGATATTGAATCAGTTTTAAAGCTGACAAGTCTTATTGGGCAGGTTTCTAAGCAGGATAAGAATACTGAGTTACTTATTGCTCTTAAGCCTCATCTAAGTGACGAGAAACAAAAGCGTGTGGATAAAGCTTTGAAACTGCTAAAAATACTAGCAGTTTGGAATATTGCAAAGGACAGCGGTATTCTCAACGAACTGATATAACGAAGGGAGTGAATATACGTTGGCAGTTTACAGCTATGGACCTTCACACCGTTGCAGAGGCGGAATGAACATATGTCATGGTTCGCATCACAGAGCTGCTGCGGATATTCCTCCAGTACCTGAAGATGAGACAGAAGAAACAGTCAGCGGGACAAAGAAAAGCATATTTGATGATATTGCCGATGAATTCTTTGGCGGAAGCATTGACAGTGACAAGCTTCTTATTGCTTTGATAATTTATACGCTCATAAAAGAAGGCGCTGATATCAAACTGATATTAGCGCTTGGTTATATATTACTTTGAGAGGTAAAAAGAATGAATCCAGAAATAATACTCAGAGCACTGTGCATTTTAGTTACCATAATAATGTTAGTATATTATCTTAAACGTGAAAAAAAAATGCTCTCTTTCATTACTGGCGCTTTTACAGGAAGTGCTGCTTTGTTCCTTTTAAACGAATACGGCGATATGCTCGGGGTTACGATACCTCTTAATGTTTTTAATATATCGGGAAGTATTGTTTTAGGTGTGCCTTTTGTTGTCTTTCTCGTAATAATGAATTTTTTGTAAACAACAAGCACGATTTCACAAAAAGTATTGAATTATGTTCTGATTAATGTTAAAATATACGCATAGGAGGTGGATCATGAACATTATTGATATTATAAATAAAACTAAAAAATCGCAGGAACTGTCTGAGGAAGAGATACAGTGGCTTGTCAGTGGCTATACTAAAGGCGATATTCCAGATTATCAGATGTCGGCATGGCTTATGGCTGTATGCCTCAACGGACTCAGCGATGAAGAGACCTTCGCGCTTACAGCCGCAATGCGTGACAGTGGAGATGTTCTTCATCTTAACATTCCTCTTACTGCGGACAAGCATAGCACCGGTGGAGTAGGTGATAAGACCTCACTTATTATCGGACCGATCGTGGCTGCCTGTGGAGTATGCGTTGCCAAAATGTCAGGTCGCGGACTTGGACATACCGGTGGTACTATCGACACACTTGAAAGCATTAAGGGCTTCAGAACTGATCTGCACCTTGAGGAATTTGAATATATCTTGAAAAAGACAGGTTTTTCAATTATTTCACAGACTGGAGAGCTTTGTCCTGCGGATAAGAAGATATACGCTTTAAGGAACGCAACTGGGACAGTAGACAGCATTCCCCTTATATGTGCAAGTATTATGAGCAAAAAGCTTGCAATGAACGCTAATATCCTTGTCCTTGATGTTAAATACGGTTCCGGAGCATTTATGAAAACGAAGAAGGAGGCTGAAAAGCTTGCTTCTCTTATGGAAAAGGTTGGAACCGCAGCCGGAAAGAAATGCAAAGCTGTAGTTACCGATATGGATTCTCCATTAGGAAAAAACATAGGCAATGCACTTGAGGTCAAAGAGGCTGTAGAGCTTTTACAAGGAAAGATAAGTGGCAAGCTTTATGATATATGCATAGAACTTGCGGCTGAAATGCTTCAACTTGCAGGAAAGGGTAGCTTTGAAGAATGCTGTCAGCTTGCAAAAGATGCTATATCATCTGGCAAAGCTCTTGAAGTGCTTCGTTCAACAATCCAGCTTCACGGTGGAAATGATAAGATATGCGACGATACTTCACTTTTGCCGCAGCCATTGCTAAAATACGAAATTCGCGCTACAAAGGAAATGGAAATATTAGGCTTCGATTGCGAAGAGCTAGGTATGACATCGCTCCTTCTCGGTGCAGGGCGTATCAATAAAGATGATAAGCTTGATATGAGCGCAGGCATAGTAATGAACTGCGATATAGGAGATCATATAAATTCGGACGATATAATAATGACGCTTTATTCATCGGTATGCAGTGATTTTTCCGTCCCAGCTTTAAGAGCTCTGAACGCGGTCAAATTTAAAATAACCGAAAGGCCGAGTTATACTTGACTATTGCGTTTTTGTGTGATAAAATAATA
>NZ_JAGCFH010000031.1 GCF_017650195.1 Ruminococcus sp.
ATAGCCAATAATACAGAACCGTGGGGCACACGGGGTTAGCTCGCTTATGCTTAGTACATTGGTACTATCGAACGAGAACCGACTGCTCGCCAGTTGGCGAGAGGAAGCCCCCGCCTCTACAGGCGGGGGGAGGATGTCACTCTGTACGATAATTATACTTAAGAAACGTTTTCTTCATCACAAGCACACCCTGCGGAGGCAAAACAACTGTTTCAAAGGCGATTGGAAACCGCTTCGGAATATCCGTGTACAATGTTGATGATATGTTTGTTCAGCATCAGGCTTTGTCTGATAATGCTTTCTCAGAACAGCAGAATAATATATAACTGTCCCAGAAAGGACGGTATCTGTGCCGTGTACAGTACTTGATCTCATAAAAAACTGACTGATGTCAGCTTTGAGCCTTCATCAGTCAGTATGTAAGTAAGTTATTTCCTAATATACTCATCAATTGTTATAACAGCTTCTTTTGTCGTTGAAGTGTATGCATAGTAGGAAAGCACCTGCGAAGCATCAACTGCATTAATGCTGCCGTTTTTGTCAACGTCAGCATTAAGCTTTTGCTCCTCAGTATAACCTCCGTCCTGATTTGTTGAGGCCATTGCATAGTATGATAAAATTGATGAAGCATCGACTGCATTTATCTGACCATCGTTATCAACATCACCGAGGTGAGAAGGCGTTATAAGATTCTTAAAATCCGAATCAATATCTTCAAAATACTTTTCTCTTTCTACATTTACCCAATTAATAGTGCCATATTTGTTTACATCTGATTCATATGCTTCTTCAGTTATTTCTTGATCATTAAGATAATATTTCCAGGGTAAAGCACTTGTTCCAATCAAAAAGTTCTCAACATCTACTATGGAACCATTAACGATTTTAAAATAATTATTATAAATATATCCTCCAGCCGCATTACCACCATTACTGTATATCAAATCCGTTTGCGGAGAGTATGATACAAATCCTGCTCTTGGCAAAGTCATAAGTTTAATAATTTTTGAATCATAAAAAGTATATAATTCAGAATATGCAAAGGAAGCAGGAGAATAATTGATAAAGAGTTCGGGCGTTCCATCGTTATTCAAATCTCGTATTGCATATGTGGAACACATATTTTCTCCGAATTCTGCCTTGCTGCAGTAAACTTCTTCACTCATAGCAGTTTTTAGTAATTCCTTATACCCTTCCTGCCATGAACTATATGTTTTACTATCATCAGCAGCAATAGCAGTAATATTTTGCTTTTTAAACGGATTGCCCAAAACTGATGTTGATGCAGTCATAATAACTGCTGATATTACAATAAATGCATTTTCCCTAAATCTCATAAATGTTCCCCCCTTAATTAAGATAGTTCATCACATAGTACTACGTAAGTTCAATAAGCTAAGCCAATTTAACACACAACATTGTCAGATCATCAAACTGCGGCGCTTCGCCAACAAATTTGTCAACAGCGTCCTTCATTAGATTGAGCAGTTCCTTCGGTGCCACCTCTGGGTATGTATTTAGCGTTTCAAGCATTCTGTCTTTACCAAACAATTCATTATCAGCACGAGTAGCTTCTGGAACACCATCAGTATAGAGAAACAGTGTGCTGCCTTTTCCAAGCGTAAACTCATAATCTTTGTATCGAATGTTTTCCATACCACCGATAACAAAACCATGCTTATCTTTGTAAATTTCAAATTGGCCGTCAGCTTTCCTGATAATTGGGTATTCATGCCCTGCATTAGCAGCAATTACCTTGCCTGTAGATATTTCCAGCACGCCAAGCCATACAGTCACGAACATTTCCTCATGATTGTTCTTACATATCTGCATATTAACCTGTTCCAGTACCTTCGCAGGACTTCCGCCCAACAAAGCATAGTTATTAACAAGTATCTTGGATATCATCATAAACAATGCCGCAGGGACACCCTTTCCCGAAACGTCTGCCATTACAAGTCCAAGGTGATCGTCGTCGATAAGGAAAAAGTCGTAGAAATCTCCGCCAACTTCCTTTGCCGGGGTCATTGAAGCAAATATCTCAAATTCGTCCCTTTCAGGAAATGCCGGAAATATATTCGGAAGCATATCCGCCTGAATACGTGTAGCCATAGAAAGTTCCGCATCAATACGTGATGTTTCAAGCATTTGCTTTTCGTATTTTTCTGTAAGAGAATCAGTGATGACTGCAAACATATAAACCGCACCACCGACTGACGCAGCAAGAATCAATTTGAGCTCTGAAAAGAGCGTCTGAATGATAATCGCCAATAGCGGTACAACCATGTATATCCAATAAGCTCTATAAATACGTTTATCTATTTTAGCACGATATTTAATCAGTAAATATATACCTTGTACCAGCATAATAGCAGGAAAAGTATTTGAGAGGAAATACAGCTTTGAACGATGATAAACATTGTTTGCGTCAAAATAATAATATAAATCCGTAAAGTTTGAGATTATAAGCATGATTATATGAACAATCAACACTCCTTGAGTCATCAAGGCAGCCCTTTTGGCTGCTACTTCATTCAAAGAAGAGTACTGTATCATTACGATAAGCAGAAATGTCATGAATCCTGATACCATAAATTCAGTTATTGTTACAATACGAAGAATAAGTCTCACCGTATCACCGGGATTACCAACACTCAGCATTCGAATAAGATACATTGTTACATTTATAATAGCAAGATACAAAAACACTCCAAAATA
>NZ_JAGCFH010000290.1 GCF_017650195.1 Ruminococcus sp.
AGCGTTTCCTACATGCTGGAGGGAAATATCGGCGAGCAGAGGGAGATATTCATAAAGTAGCTGCAAGGCATTACACACAAATCACCTGACGTTTTTTTGTTAAATCTTACAAAGTGACAAAAACTTAAATGTATGTTATAATTAATGTGTATTCAATAACTGCCGTCAGACGGTTATTGCCATGAAAGATCACAGCATCAATACAATAAGTGATATATAGGGGGATTTGAAGTGAAATGAAAAGGTTTTTAAGAATACTTCCACTCCTTGCAGTTATTTTTGGACTGTTCCTTTTCCCTG
This sequence comes from Ruminococcus sp., assembly GCF_017650195.1. Lineage (GTDB taxonomy): Bacteria > Bacillota > Clostridia > Oscillospirales > Ruminococcaceae > Ruminococcus. The sequence continues at coordinate 301 of NZ_JAGCFH010000290.1, forward strand.
CAAGACCGCTTTTCTCTGAGGCGTCTCCACGACGTGCAGACTTCGGTGATTTCTCAGGTGACTCGGATTTCGGCGACAGCGGAGGCTGGGATAGCGGAGGCGACAGCTGGGACAGCGGAGGCTGGGACAGTGACAGCGGAGGCTGGGACAGTGACAGCGGAGGAAGCTACAGCGGCGGAGGCAATTCAGATGGCGGAGGCGCCTGCAGTATACTGTTTTCAATAATCATTATCGCAACATTTGTATCTTTATTAGCCTACTTCTCACCGAGCAACAAAAGATCACTGGAACAGATGGCACAGCCAAGTACGCCTGCAAGAAAGCTACGCCCGGTAAATGAGTACCTGAGCGTTGATCCTTCATTCAGTGAGGAACAGTTCAGAGACAAGGTCTCCAACCTCTACGTGCAGTTCCAGAACGCATGGCAGAAAAAGGACCTTTCCTCTCTGAGGCCATACCTAACAGATACTTATTTCGCACAGATGGATAATCAGCTTAACAGATACCGCCAGAACCGCCAGACAAATATGGTGGAGAGGATAGCGGTACTGAGCACAAATCTCCTCGGCTGGACACAGGATGCCGGCTTTGACGAAATGGTAGTCAGACTCGAAACAAGAATAGTGGATTATGTGGTGGACGACGCTACAGGCAATATCGTACGCGGCAGCAGAACTGCTGAGAAGTTCATGACCTACGAATGGACCCTTATCCGCAAAAACGGTGTGATTACATCGCGCTCAACAGGCATGACAAGCCATGTTTGCCCATACTGCGGTGCAAACGTTAATATAAACCAGTCGGCAGTATGCGAATACTGTGGCTCGGTACTCACAACAGACGAATTTGACTGGGCTGTAAGCAATATCAAGGCTATCGCCCAACGTACACGACAGTAACTTTAAGGCTTCCGTTATACGGAAGCCTTGCTATTTAGCTGGATATATGAAAGAAAGAATGCTTATATACGACTACCCACCCAATCTCTAAAGCTGATTGACAGATAAGCCAAATAATACAGCGCTGATTTGTGCAGTATGCAATAGCTTCTCTTGCTGTTAGCACATTTTTTATACCCTTTTTTTGTAAAAAATAACTTAAAATTATAACACTAATTCAAAAAATAGTGATTTTTGATTGACATTTTTGTAAAACTGAGTTATAATTAACTTAATATCTTATAAGCAGGCGGATATGCCTGTATTGTGTCAAATACTTTCTTTGCGAATGGCGCAAAATAAGGGGAAGTATATGTTGAATACGGAAGGAAGGTATTAAAAATGGCTAACGAAAAAAATCCAAAGGTGCTCATAGTAGACGACGACAAAAACATCTGCGACCTTCTAAGACTCTATCTTGAAAAAGACGGATACAGCGTTCTCCTTTGCCATGACGGAGACGATGCTGTAGTAAAGTTCAAGGCACTCAGTCCGGATATGGTTCTGCTGGATATCATGCTGCCTGGAAAAGACGGCTGGCAGGTATGCCGGGAGATCAGAAAGATCTCAAACGTCCCGATCATCATGATAACCGCAAAGGGGGAAACTATCGACAAGGTTATCGGTCTTGAGCTCGGAGCCGACGACTATATCGTAAAGCCATTTGACGCCAAGGAAGTCATCGCACGTATCAACGCAGTTACTCGCCGCGTTGGCACGGGTATGGCTGAGCCTGAGCAGAAGGAAGTACACTATGACAGACTCTCTGTCAATATGGACAGCTATGAGCTCAAGGTAAACGGCAAGAATATCGACACTCCGCCAAAGGAGCTCGAACTGCTCTACTATCTCGCTTCCAACCCTAACAGAGTATACACAAGAGATCAGCTTCTCGACGAGGTCTGGGGCTTTGAATACTACGGCGATTCACGTACTATCGACGTACATATCAAACGTCTGCGCGAAAAGCTTGAGGGCGTATCAGACAAGTGGGCTCTCAAAACCGTGTGGGGCGTCGGATATAAATTCGAGGCTGACGAAGAGGAATAAGCTCATAACAACTCCAGAAACATCAAGGGGACTTTTGTCCCCTTATTTTGTATAGAGGTGATATACTTGAAGGGCAGAAAGAGTTCTTATGACAAGCTTTTCATATTCTTTGTTATCATTATCTTTTCAATAAATATCATATTGGGCATAGTTGCAATAACTATAAGCTCTGCTATATATAAATCAAGCAAGCTGAATGAGCTCCAGAAAATAGGCGATCTGTTCACAGGCTGTATGCAGGACAGCTACGCAGAGAATATGAGCACTCGCTCAGCGACTATAAAGAGCCTGCATAAGCAGTTCTCAGGCAAGTACCACCTAATGATATATATCTACGACGAAAACGGCAACTGCGTGCTTTCAGATGCAGATTACGAGGAAACGCCTAAGAAGGTGGTAAAGAATAGCGAGAAGATATCGGAAGCTGAGCGTGAAAAACTCGGCAAAAAAGACTACTGCGCTATGGAGACAAAAAACATATCCGCTAATGAGCCATATATGCTCTATGCTACCTGCTTCTTCCTAAAAGGAAAGGACGAGTTAGTGCCTGACCGTATGTTTGCAAAGTTCTACTCCAATTCAAACGATGTCAACTCCTTTGCAGTAAAAATGGCGGCGTTCTATGCGCTGTTTTTCCTGCTCAACATATCAATACAGATATTCATTCTCAATCGCAGGATCAAGAAGCTCTCGGATTACGAGAACGAGTTCAAGCGCGTTAGTGAACAGTACGCAAAACGAGATTTCTCGGAGAATATCCCCACAAATGTTCCGTATACCACTCCTGAGATAGCAGAATACGTAAATACAGTTGCTGCCGACGTCGCAAAGAGCGAGGAGACCAGCAAGACCTTCATCGCCAACGTCTCACATGAGCTGAGGACGCCTATCACAACTATAGGAGGCTTCGTGGACGGAATACTCGATGGAACTATTCCCAAAGTACGCCAGAACGAGTACCTCGTACTCGTATCCAAAGAGATAAAGCGCCTTCGCATACTCATCTCCTCAATGCTGAATATGTCGCGCTTCGAGACAGGTACCCTCAGACCTAATTTCCGTGACATTAACCTTACAGATATAGTTATACAAACCGTTCTCATGTTTGAAAAGAAAATTGAGGACAAGCACCTTGACGTGGAAGGTCTCGGAAGTGACCGTATGACTGCCGAGGTGGATCCTGACCTGATACAGCAGGTAGTATATAACCTCGTCGAAAACGCTGTAAAGTTCGTGAACGACGGCGGTATACTTTCATTCAGCTTCGAGCGCTCGGTAAACGGCTCATGTACAATAGGCATAAGAAACACGGGCGAAGGTCTGAAAAACGATGAGATACAGCAGGTATTCGACAGATTCTACAAGACTGATTCCTCACGCGGAAAGGATACAACGGGACTTGGTCTGGGACTGGCGATATCAAGGAAAATAGTACATCTCCACCACGGTCATATAGTTGTAAAAAGCGTGTACGGAGAATATACGGAGTTTCTCATACAGCTTCCTGAGAAACAGCCGAAAAAGAAAGGATAACAAATGGACGAAAAGGATAATATCTATCAGGATACTTCTGAGGATACAGGCTCAAACGGGTCATATATACCACAACATGAAAAACCAGCAGAGGATAACCTATCCGACAGCAACTACGGAGGCATGAACGTCAGTCAAAACGTTCAACCGCAGAATACTGGCTACGGTCAGCAGAATTATCCCCACACCCACAATGGTGGCTACAGCCATCAAAGATATAATCAGCAGCCGAATAGCGGCTACGGCCAGCAGCAAGGATACTATCATACACAGCAGGTTGGTAACGGTCAGCAGAACTACCAGCAGCCCAGTAACAGCATCTACGACCAGCATGGCTATTACAATGCTCAGAACAATAATTACGGTCAGCAGATGGGCTACAACGACCAGCCACGAAAGCCGGTGTACGACCGCTTTATGTACGAACCTATCGGCTTTGAGGAGCTCGAAAGGAACCAGTCTACTGCAAGCTCCGCTGATGAAGCGTCTGCTAAACAGCGTTCAAAAAACGAAAGGAATATAGTCCGGATCTTTGCTCTGCTCGTTGCAATATCAGCTTTTATAGCCATATTCGGTATAGTCTTTGATATAATCAACAGCAAAGGCATAATAGACAAGATAGGCAGGCAGAATCAGGTAATACTCTATAAGCAGTCCAAGCCCAAAGGCGCTACCGATATTGAAAACTTCAAAGACGAAAACGGCAGATATACCCCTGAAGGGGCTGCTGCTCTTGTAAAGCCGTCAATAGTAAAGATATACACCTACTCTAACTACTCGGACTATGCGGCTAAAAGAGCTGTAGGAACAGGTTCGGGCATAGTTCTCAATGAGGACGGATATATCGCCACAAACGCCCATGTTCTCGAAGCCGAGGGCTACCACAGGATAGAGACAATGGATGGTGAATACTATGAAGCAAAGCTGATTGGGAGAGATACCAAGACCGATATCGCCGTTATTAAAGTAAACGCTCCCGATCTCACTCCGGCTACTCTCGGAGACTCCGACGAGGCTGTTGTTGGTGAGACAGTTATCGCTATCGGAAATCCTGCAAACCTTGCCGGCACAGTCACCGACGGAATAATTTCAGCAGTTGACCGTAAGATAAGGAGTGATTCCACAGGATTTGAGATGACGTGCTTACAAACAAATGCGGAGATAAGTCCAGGAAACTCCGGCGGCGCTCTCGTAAATATGTACGGTCAGGTCATAGGCATAACCTCTTCAAAATATGTAAGCAGCGACCTTGAAGGTCTCGGCTTTGCGATAACAATAAACGAAGCTGCTCCCGTTATCGAGGACCTCATAAAGAATGGCTTCGTTCCAGGAAGATTCAGGATAGGCATACACCTTCTCGATATGAGCAGCACTACAAAAAAAGAGGCCATCGAGGAGCGTATAGGCATAACGCTGCCTGATGACTTCAAGGGTATATATATCGATGAGATTGACAAGGATTGCGACATCGCCAAAACTGAGCTAAAAAGTGGCGACTTCATCGTAGCCATAAACGGCAAATCCGTATCCACCTACGATGAGCTCTACGAGACCATAAGCAGCCAGTACGAGGCAGGCGATAAGGTGCCAGCAACCTGTGCAAGAATTGATAAAAGCGGAGATGTGAGCTACTATGAAATAGAATTCAAGCTCATGGAAGACACCTCCGGCAACTACTGATCCATTAGATTTTTGGGGCGTTTTGAGTTTACGCCTGCAACTCCTCCTGCGCCGCCGGCTATTACGAGCAGGAGGAGTTTTTTTATCCCCGAGGGAGAGCCAGCGAATATTATTCCTGCTATACTGAGCATCGCATACATTACGGCTCCACACAGCGAGCCACCTAAAAGTCCTCTGCGCCGGCGGCATTTCCCGTAGATATAGGATCCTGCGTAAGCTCCGAAGACAAGGGCTGCTCTGGCAAAGCCTCCTGCAAGCTTCATATTCCTCATAACATAAAAGAGTAGCATACCCAGCAAAAGAGAAGCCGCAGACGTAAATACCAGTCCGCAGATCGCCGCAGTGACAGTGCTGAAGAATGCATTCGTCCATATACTGCGTTTGTGTCTGCGCATAAAAAACCTCCCCACAGAATTCTTGTAAATTCTATGCGGAGGCATATTTTTTTATTCTTCCTCGTCCTTCTTTTTCTTCTTGGACTTTTTCTCCTCAGCGTCATCGTCAACAAGTGCTGCGGATTCCATTGAGTCTGACGATGAAGATGAAGAAGACGAGCTCTTTCCTGCTGCCTTTGCTTCCTTCATTCTCTCGGCTGCTGTTACGTTCTCTGTGATAGCCCAGTTCTTTATCCTAAGTTTATGCTTTGCACCGCCTGTCTCGATAACTACAGTATCCTCGCCAACGCTAACAACTATTCCGACGATACCGCCGCCAGTTACGACCTCATCGCCTACTTGAAGATTCTCCTGCATCTCCTTAAGCTCTCTGTCACGCTTTTTCTGCGGTCTGATAGCTATAAAGTAGAGAATGACAAACATTCCGATAAGAGGAATGAACATACCGCCTAAGCTGGCAACCGGCTGCTGTGCCGCCTGGTCTGAAGCAGCGTCAGCCTCCTCTGCGAAGGCAGTCAGAGTCGTATATCCTGCCATAACAGCCGTTGAAGCAGCTGCTGATAAAATACATACAAGCTTTCTGATATTCATAAAATTTCTCCTGTCTTTATTGATTTGTTTTAATACAATGGTTATTATAACACATATCAGAAGGTTTTGCAAGTACTTTTCACCGATTATCCGCAATTAAATTGATATACCTAGTCATAAAAAAGCCGTTCCCAAAGTCGGAACGGCTTTTATACTTATTATCTTCGATTAAACGAGCTTGATGATAGCCATTTCAGCAGCGTCTCCGTGGCGAGGACCGATCTTAACGATCTGTGTATAACCACCTTTTCTCTCTGCATACTTAGGAGCAATCTCGTCGATAAGCTTCTTAGCAACGGACTCCTTTGTGATGTAAGAGAATACCTGACGCTTGGAGTGCAGATCATCATGTTTACCGATAGTGATCATTTTTTCTGCAACTGCACGAACTTCCTTTGCTCTTGTTACGGTAGTTTCGATCTGACCGTTCTCAAGCAGGAAAGTTACCATGCCTCTGAGCATAGCCTTTCTATGATCAGATGTTCTGCCCAGTTTTCTTGTACCCGGCATTGTATTCACTCCTTTTTATAGTAGTGCGCTAACGCACATTTTATGGTTTATTCCTCTTCTGAAGAAAGGTCGAAGCCCAGTGACTGGAGCTTTTCCTTTACCTCGTCGAAGGATTTCTTTCCAAGGTTTCTAACCTTCATCATTTCTTCCTCAGACTTATTGATCAAGTCATCTACGGTATTGATACCTGCACGTTTCAAACAATTGAAGGAACGTACAGATAAGTCAAGATCCTCAATGGTCATCTCAAGGATTTTTTCCTTACCCTTCTCATCCTTTTCAACAAGGACCTCAGCTAGTCCAGCCTCTTCTGAGAGGTCGATGAACAGCTTCAGATGCTCGTTGAGGAGATTGGCTGCCTGTGACAGAGCTTCCTTAGCGGAGATAGTACCGTCGGTCCATACCTCCATTGTAAGCTTGTCATAGTCGGTGACCTGACCGAGTCGCGTATCCTCTACGGTATAGTTTACCTTGAGGACAGGAGTATATATGCTGTCTACAGCGATAACATCAACTGGGAGGTTGATCTGCTTCTTGTTTCTTTCTGCGGAAACATAGCCTCTTCCTCTGTCGATAGTTATTTCCATATAGAGCTTTGCGTCCTTACCAAGTGTAGCGATGTGCATACCTGGATCGAGGATATTTACCTCAGAGTCGGTTTTTATATCGCCTGCTGTAATTTCACATTCGCCCTCTGCCTCTACATACACTGTCTTAGGTCCTTCGCCGTAAAGCTTAGCGGTCAGTCCCTTGATACTGAGGATTATCTCCGTAACGTCTTCTTTAACGCCGGGGATAGTTGACAACTCATGGTGAACTGTACCATCCTTGCCCGAAAGCTTTACAGATGTTACAGCTACGCCAGGAAGTGAGGAGAGCAGCACACGTCTGAGGCTGTTTCCAAGTGTAATACCATATCCACGCTCCAGCGGTGCTAAAACGAATTTGCCGTATTTGCCGTCACTTTTAAGCTCGACGATCTCAATATCAGGCTTATTAATTTTTTCCAGCATAAAAACCCTCCTATTTCGCAATTAATGTTGATTTCGAATACTGACGCTTCAAGTATATCAATTTGATTA
>NZ_JAGCFH010000291.1 GCF_017650195.1 Ruminococcus sp.
CAAGATATTTCTTTAGGTCAATTTGATCTAAAACTTCAACAAAAGAATACACTGAGTCGTTTATATCTATAATTCTTTCATAATCCACTGGTAATTTCAGTTGGATTGGTTTATAATAGTTCTCAGTGGTTATCATTTGTCGTAATTTGATTATATCACTAAAAACAACTGCACGCAAGTTATTGTTGTGCAGTTTGTTTTTTGCTATAAAATTTGGGGCCTCTTTACGAGGCCCCGTGTTCGTTTGGGGGACTGAGTTTTTTTACAACCCATTTTTCAATTATGCATTGGGATTAAGTGTTTTTATCTTATTGAGCAGGTACTCCTGTATCCTCAGGGCGTCATTAGCAGTCAATCCCTCGCTGTTCTTGTCAACGTCTGCAAGATATTCGCCCTCCTCTGTAATATGGCGCTCGTCTGTGCCTTTGATACCGTACTTATTTGGATTTGCAAGCGACTGCATTATAAGCACTGCGTCGCTCATATCAACTGTATCATCACAATTTGCGTCGCCGTACTTCGGAGGCTCAAGAGCTCCGCCCATAAGGTAATGCACTTCACAACTGTTAATGGTGTAGGGCTGATCCACTGCCTTTTCAGTCGCAGCGTTCCACACGTTCGACCACCATACCTGCACCTCGCAGGTCTTGAAAGCCCCCATCATTTCGTTAAGGTTAACATGAACGGTGAGCTTGCCGTCCTTGTCCGCGTTGCCCTTCCACTCGATGTTCTTCCAGTCGTCGGCAGTCGTTCCGAAGCCGACAGCACCACCGATAGAAGCGTTCGGAGCACCTGTAAGGTCTATCTGCATCTCCATTCCCACAGCAAACTTCGGCACGTCGGGAATAGTCACCGACTTCTTCTGTATTTCGAACTTATACGCTGTTGTGGTCGTTGTAGCGTTCGGGTCGGAAGTAGTAGTGACCGTAGTCGTTGTGGTGCTGGTGGTAGTTTGGGACGGGTCGGGGGGAGTAACGCCGTCCTTCTTGTAGAGATTCTTCGGGAGCTCATCAAGAGTTATACAATACTCGCTCTGATACATAGCAATAGTATCGTCCTTGGTATTGAAGGTTGGATTGGACAGGAAGTTGTTATTGTCGCTTCCCCCGTCGTACCATGTACAGAAGTAGAGCCAGCCGGCTTTTTCCTCCTGCATTTTATCAGGTGTCGAGAAGCAGTCGTTCTCGGCGAGGGATATCATCTTTGCACTGCCGTACTTCTCCATTATGCCGTAGAATACTGAGGAGAAGGGGCTGTCGTTGTGGTAGTACCTTGCGCTTCCTGTTGACCAGTCCGTACAGCTGTACTTGTCGTAGCCTATGATATCAACATAAGCGTCACCGGGATACCAGTCCACAGAGGTTGCAAAGTTATAGCTGTTCCACTCCCAGATAAGGTTGTGGCAGTTCAGCTCGTTAGTGAGAGTCTCGTAGGTGTATATCCACAGTTTTTTGTAAGCTGCGGAGCCTTCCCTGCCCCACCAGAACCATGAGCCGTTCTCACCGCCGCCGCCTTCGGCTTCGTGGAGAGGTCTCCATATAACGGGGATACCCTCGGCTTCAAGTTTGTTGAACTCCTTTGCGAGAGTTTTGAGAGTAGAGAGGTAATACTCGTTTTCCTTTGTGCCTGCCTCAGCAGCCTTTGAGGGTGAAAAATCTGTGTCCGATGCGGTATAGGTCGACAACGACCAGTCCATTTTCGTGCCGATGGTGTAGTTTGCGAAATCCTTCGGCACGTTGATATGATAGGAAGCGGTAGCGATACCGCCCTTGTTCTTTACCCAGTCGATGATACGGTCGGTAGAACCGTCGTCACTGCCGTAGAGAGGACAGCAGAAATTGCCGTAATCAAAGCCGCGTATAGCGGGATAGTGACCTGTGGTGTCCTTAAGGTACTCAAATTCCGTTTCAAGTCCGTGAGGACCGCCGCTGTATATCTCCTGCTGACCGGAGATTATGTGCTTGCCATAATTCTCTGCAAGATAAGCCATAAGGCTCTGTGTCTCCACGGTAGCCAGCTGGTCGCAAGGCGTTGTCTGCTTTGCCTCTATCTTCGCGTCAGACATGGGCTCAGCCGTGAGATAGTCGAACTGTGACCAGCCCCATGACTTCTCGATGACTATGGAATTGCTTCCTGCCTTAAGAGGTATTGCAGTGAGCTCCACAGCCTGATAGTCTTCGCCCTGAGGTATTCCTATAGCTCCCTGTGATGAGCCATTGACAGTCAGGTTCTGCTGCTTGTCGGTACCGATACCGAAGGCGTAGAAGGTCAGCCTGTAGGGACCGCCCTCCTCTACCGTCACATTCAGCGTGATAGTTCCGCTGTCTGTCATTTTCAGCGCGGAACCGCCGCTTGCATTCGAGTCCTTCTCCACTGTAACGTCACCGGTTATCTCAGCGTCCTCGAACTCGAACTTCAGCGGTTCGCCTGCCGCCGTTACAGCCGCTGTACTGTAAACGGCACAGTTAAGCATGACAGCTGCTGCCATTGCAGCAGCTCCTGCTTTTCTGAACACTTTTGTTCCCATATTTTAATATCCTCCTGAAAGTAGTGAAATTAGCTTTACAAATAATTGATTACTTTAATTATACTTAATAATTCATTAAAAATCAAGGACCGGTGAAGAATGTTTTCATATCATTAAAAAAATTCGTATACACGCACAATCGGGAGACGCTTTTTTAAGCATAAATTCCAAGGCAAGGGTTAAATCATACTTAAATTACTGTACGTTAAATAAAGCCTTTAATATACAGTCTTTAGTACGAAATATGTTGACAATTTTGCTAAAAAGGTGTATAATTTTATTGGAGATTCGTTTACTTTGTGCATGGAGGAGTGAAGAAATGACCGAATATCTTACCACTTACATGAAATACATTCAGGAAAAGCTTGAAAAATGCAGCGAGCCCTCGGAGCTTGCCGGAATAATGTCCGAGCATCTTGACAAAATAGCCTTCATGCAGCACGAAAGGATAGTCCATTTCCTCGTGACCATGCTTTTCTCGGTCATTCTTACGATTTTCATTGCGGTGCTGGTATTCACGCCGAATCTTCCGGTCCTGATACTTGTCACCATAATACTCGTGCTCCTGATATTCTACATAAAGCATTATTACTTTCTCGAAAATACAGTGCAGAAAATGTACAAGATATATGACGGCATACTCGAAAAGCAAAGGAAATTCAAGGAGAATGCCCGATGACAAAGAAAGAGATCGCTAAGCTTGCGGTGCAGGAGCTTGAAAAGCTCTATCCCGACGCCTCCTGCACACTGAATTATACAAAGCCTTATGAACTGATGTTCGCAGCTCGACTAGCCGCACAGTGTACCGACGCGCGAGTGAACGTAGTAACGGAAACTTTGTTCAAGAAATACCCCTCTCTCGAAGCATTTGCAAACGCTGATATAGCAGAGCTTGAAAAAGACGTAAAGCCCTGCGGCTTCTATCACAACAAGGCCAAGAGCTTAAAGGAAATGGCTTCGCAGCTAATAAACGACTTTGGCGGAGAGGTCCCCGATACTATGGAGGAGTTGCTCACACTTTCTGGTATAGGCAGAAAGACCGCAAACCTTATGCTGGGAGATGTTTTCGGCAAGCCGGCTATGGTAACAGATACTCACTGTATACGTATCACCGGACGTCTCGGCCTCACCAAGAACAAGGAGCCCGCAAAGGTCGAAAAGGATCTTGTTAAGCTCATACCACCTGATGTTTCTTCCGATTTCTGCCACAGGACGGTGGAATTCGGACGGGATATATGCAATGCACGAAAGCCGAGATGCGGAGAATGTCCGCTTAATTATTTCTGCAAATATTATAATGATAAATCAACATTTAGCAAAGCTTAATTTGGATTTTAGTAAGTAGTAAAGGAGATCACCATGTTATTCAACTTTAAACTAAGCACACCCTCAGAGGGACTTGTCGATATCACACACGAAGTAAGCGAAGCAGTAAAGGAAAGCGGAGTTCTCGAGGGCATATGCATAGTTTTCTGCCCTCATACCACTGCTGCCATAACTATTAACGAAAATGCTGATCCCGACGTCCAGACCGACGTTATAAAGGGCCTTGACAAATTCTTCCCAGAGCTACAGTCCTTCCGCCACGCAGAGGGCAACTCCGATGCCCACATTAAGTCTTCGGCAGTGGGAGCCAGCGAGACCATAATCATAACAGGCGGAAAGCTTCTTCTCGGCACATGGCAGGACATTTACTTCTGCGAGTTCGATGGTCCGAGAACAAGAAAGTTCTATGTTAAGGTAATGGGAGAATAATTATGGATAATATCGAAAAGCTTTCGGAAATAGTACAGAATTCTCACAGTATAGTATTTTTCGGCGGCGCAGGTGTTTCCACGGAAAGCGGCATACCCGACTTCCGAAGCGTGGACGGTCTGTACAGCCAGCAGTGGGACTATCCCCCGGAGACTATTCTCAGCCACAGCTTCTTCGTCGAAAAGACAGAGGAGTTTTACCGCTTCTACCGCGCAAAAATGCTCTGCCTCGACGCAAAGCCCAATGCGGCTCACCTTAAGCTTGCAGAGCTTGAAAAACAGGGAAAGCTGTCTGCTGTGGTCACTCAGAATATAGACGGACTTCATCAGGCTGCCGGCAGTAAAACGGTATACGAGCTCCACGGCAGCGTTCTCAGGAACTACTGCACAAAATGCGGAAAATTCCACGATGTTCAGTATATAGTCAACTCTGATGGAGTGCCGAAGTGCGAATGCGGCGGTATCATAAAGCCGGACGTGGTGCTCTATGAGGAGTCCCTCGACAATGATACAGTAAACGGAGCCGTACAAGCCATAGCGTCTGCGGATACGCTGATAATCGGCGGCACCTCGCTGAATGTATATCCTGCCGCAGGTCTTATACGCTATTTCAAGGGAAAAGATCTCGTTATAATCAATATGTCGCCTACCCAGATGGACAAGAACGCCGATCTGCTCGTATGCGACAGGATAGGAGAGGTATTCTCCAGAATTTAGGAGGTTCAGGCATGAAGCGACTGACAGCAGCTTTATTGTCGCTTATTCTGCTTAGCGGCTGCGGAGCAGGCTCCGTCCAGTCAAACAGAACAGCAGAGAGCGCAACGGAAATAAGAAAACAAAAGGCTGCTGAGCAGGTCATCAGCAGCGACAGCGGTATAATCTACCGTGAACGTCTGTACAATATTGATTCCTATACGAAATCAAACCTTATCATACAGTCCAACGGCAGCGTATGGTACGGTACATATATGCACAACGAGGGACAGATAGACAGGTTCAATCACCTCTGGACGAGCGAGGAGGAGTATACCGAGAACTACAGGCTCGACGACGACGAATGGCTCGCAGCCGTACTCACCGAGACCAAGGACGATGATTTCATGCTCTTCGGTGAATGTGAGCAGATCACCACTCTGTCCGAAAGTGAGATATCGGAACTCACGTCACTCATTTCGGAAACTGATCCGTTCAGTGCGGTCAATTTCCACTCAGACTCTCCCGACGAGGCGGAGCCAACAGAGATACAGACCGAGTACAGCTTTATTGACCTTGTTATCGGAGGCATGATATGCCGGGCTTACGCAAACACCCAGAGCTATGAATGTATGGTCCAGGATCAGAACGCAGCCGAGGTGATAAAACTCGTACACAATAGCGACTTCTACGGCAAATGGCGGGATATATGCAGGGAAAAGCTGATACCCTACAACGGTCAGTGAACCGGAAACAGTCCGCTCATCGTTATGCCGGATATAATTAACAGCTAAAAAGCCTGACAGCGCTGTATGCGCCGTCAGGCCTTTTTTACATAAGTCCGTTTACCTTCTTGAAGTCGATAAACTCCTCGTAGGTGCCCTGTCTGTCGAGGCAGCCCTGAGGCAGTATCTCTATTATACGGTTGGCGGTGGTCTGCATTATCTCATGGTCATGAGAAGCAAGGAGAACTACTCCCTTGAAGTTTATGAGACTGTTATTCACAGCGGTTATGCTTTCAAGATCAAGGTGATTGGTGGGACGGTCGAGGACAAGCACATTTGAGCCGAAGAGCATCATGCGCGAGAACATACATCTCACCTTTTCTCCTCCGGAAAGTACGTTTACAGGCTTGTATACATCATCTCCGGAAAACAGCATACGTCCGAGGAAACCGCGGAGATAGGTCTCCGTCTCGTCCTTTACGGAGTACTGACGTATCCAGTCGAGTATGGAAAGCTCACAGCCGTTGAAGTACTCGGAGTTATCCACAGGCATATATGAGGTAGTAACCGAAACTCCCCACTTGAAGCTTCCGGAATCGGGCTGCTCCTCCTCCATGAGTATCTTGAACAGCATAGTTATCGCCTGCTCGCTCTCGCCGACAAAAGCTACCTTATCCGTCCTGCCGAGAGTGAAGCTCACATTATCAAGGAGCTTTACACCGTCAACAGTCTTAGTAAGCCCGTCCACCTGAAGTATATCTTTGCCTAGCTCCCTGTCCATATCAAATCCTATAAAGGGGTATCTTCTGCTTGAAGCCGGTAGCTCCTCAACAGTAAGCTTTTCGATTAGCTTACGGCGCGAGGTCGCCTGATTAGACTTTGACTTATTAGCTGAGAAACGGGCGATAAAGTCCTTGAGCTCCTTGATTTTTTCCTCATTCTTCTTGTTCTGCTGTTTTATCATGCGTTGTATGAGTTGGCTGGACTCGTACCAGAACTCATAGTTGCCCACATACATCTTTATCTTGTTATAGTCGATATCGACTATATGAGTACATACATTATTAAGGAAGTGACGGTCATGGGATACCACAATCACCGTACCGAAGTACTCGGAAAGGAACTCCTCCAGCCATCGCACCGCGTCAATATCGAGGTGGTTAGTAGGCTCGTCGAGGAGTATGATATCCGGGTTTCCGAAAAGTGCCTGCGCAAGGAGAACCTTTACCTTTTCATTACCAGAAAGTGAAGACATCTGAGAGTAGAGTATATCCTCTGAAAGTCCCAGACCCTGTATTAGCTTTGAGGCGTCGGATTCAGCCTCCCAGCCGTTGAGCTCCGCAAACTCACCTTCCAGCTCGGAAGCCTTTACGCCGTCCTCCTCGGAAAAGTCCTCCTTTGCATAAAGAGCATCCTTTTCCTGCATTATCTCATAAAGACGAGCATTTCCCATTATCACGGTATCCAAAACTGTGTACTCGTCATAAGCGAAGTGATCCTGTTTCAGGACGCTAAGGCGCTCCTCCTTAGGCATAATAACCTCACCGGAGGCTGGCTCCAGCTCTCCGCAGAGGACTCTGAGAAAGGTAGACTTTCCTGCTCCGTTTGCGCCGATAACGCCGTAGCAATTTCCATTTGTGAATTTAAGGTCTACATTTTTGAAAAGCGTTGAGCCGCCAAACTGCACGCTCACGTTACTTACTGTTATCATATTTACTCCTTCCGTAAATCATAATTTAACGGATTTGCCGTTAAATTCCGCACAACAGAATTCATTATATCACATTTACGGAAGAATGTAAAGAAAAAAATACTGTAAACAAGCGGCTGCTATTATATCGAAACATACTCCACATCGGAATTGTATCTTTTAAGATGTTCATCTATGCGCTCACGGGATATATTCTCACCTATAACTATAATCACGGACTGTCCCTCGGAGACAGGCGATATCTCGGTCTTTTCACGGGTGGCGTTTATTTTCAGCCAACCGCCCGCCGCAGGCAGTCCTCCCTTTATGCGGAATATCCTGCCGCAGCTATCATCACTCATGATATCTGTTATTATCTCACCTATCCGCTCCTGCGGCAACGCAATATGCATGAAGTAGTGTACCGAGCTCCCTATTTCATCGGGACTGAACTTCTTCACGTAGCTTGTCCCCCTGTAGCCAGCACAGCTAAGTGTCTTGTAGTCCTCGCTGGTAAAATCCTTCCAGTCCTTGGCTATAACATCCCGCTGGGTCAGTCTACGGTCGCAACGGATATCCTCCATTGCGCGGTTTACGTGATCGAGTATACTCTGAATAAGAGCTTCGTCAGCCTCTCCTTGAAGCTTGCTTATAACAAGCTTTCCGCAGCAGGCAGCCTCGGAGCCGAGCATGTACTCCATTTTCGGCGAGAGCTTTTCCTCCATCTCACTGTCGGCAACCGTGATAACGCTCCCAATCTCAAACCAGTTGTCTAACGGCGATTCGTGGAGGATATCGAAGAATTCATCCATATCGAATATGCCAGAAGGTTCGACGATAACCCGATCAAGATGCTGCATACCGAGGGATATTAGCTGCGTTTTGAAGCGCCGCCTGTGACAGTCCGCGTCACAGCCTCCTGCTATCATTTCAAGGCGGCAATGCTCCCCTTTCAGTTCCTGAAGCATCATCATATCTATGTTGACAGCACCAAAATCATTTTCAAGAACGGCGATATTCTCACCGCTGTCGATGAGGTGCCGTGCGTATTTCAGCAAAAGGGTAGTCTTCCCGGAGCCGAGAATTCCCGTAAGAAGGTCTATTTTAGTCATTGTCCGCAACTCCTTTTATATCAAGTATATCACACAGACTGTATTAAGTCAATTTGTTGCATTCGGTAACACTAGACTACTTATCTGAAAGCGCTTATCTGAAAGCTAAAGGCTTTTTTGCCGCACTCTTTGCTATTTACGTAATAATGTGATATAATATGATTTGAAATTATTATATGAGGTGACTTATGAGCAAGATATATATAGTTGAAGACGATAGGGCTATCCGTGAGGAGCTGGCGGAGCTTCTGCGCAATTCCGGCTACGATACTGGATACCTTACGGAGTTTTCTAACTCAAAGGCGGAGATACTCGCCGCTGGAGCAGACCTTATACTCATGGATATAAATATCCCAAGCCTCAACGGCGAGGAACTCCTGAAGGAAATACGCAGAGAATGCGATACCCCCGTGATAATGGTCACGAGCCGCACCTCTGAGACTGACGAGGTCCTCTCCATGAGCTACGGCGCGGACGACTACATAACCAAACCCTACAATCCGACTATACTCCTCCTACGTATATCCGCAGTGCTCAAACGTGCGTCAGGCACCACGACAGTACAGACCTACAGTGGCTTGCAGGTCAACGACGCAAAGGGCTCCCTTACAGACGGCAGACGTGAACTTATTCTCACGAAGAACGAGATGATAATTTTCCGCTTTATGCTGGATAGACAGGGCTCTATCGTCACTCGTGACGAACTTATGACAGCTCTCTGGGATAACGACGAATTCGTAAACGACAACGCCCTTACCGTCAACATCAGCCGCCTGCGCTCAAAGCTTGCGGAGCTTGGATGCGAAGACGCCATAGAAACACGTAAGAAACAGGGGTACATACTGAAATGAAGCTTGGAAGTTATATCAGGGACAGACTTTGGTTCTATATCACAGCGGCGGTATTTTCGGGAATGATACTACTGTTTCTGACCGCCTACAGGGTAAGCGGTCAGCTTACAGCCTTTATTGAATCGCTGTTCCTGCTCTTTGTGATATCCGCCGAAATAATAAACTTTATGCGCAAGCACAGGTTCTACAGCGAGCTGGGTGAAAAGCTCAGGGGACTTGATAAGAAATACCTCATACACGAAATGATAAACAAACCGGATTTCCTTGAAGGAGAGCTGACCTACGAAGCCCTTTGTGAAGCCAATAAAGCCATGTGCGAAAATGTGGCTAAATATAGGAAAAGCTCCTCTGATTTCCGTGAGTTCATCGAGATGTGGGTACACGAGGTAAAGCTTCCTCTATCGAGCCTGCAGCTCATGGCTCACAATCATAAGGATGAGCTCGGAGAAAAATCTCTTGAACAGCTCCGGCGCATAGACAGCTATACAGATCAGGTGCTTTACTATGCGCGTTCCGAGAACGCCGAAAAGGACTATATAATAAAGGAGATATCCCTGAAACGGACAGTTGCGAACACTGCCTTGAAAAACCGCGAGTCGATACAGATTGCAGGAGCTTCCATAGAAACGGAGGGACTTGACATTACGGTGATGACAGATGGAAAGTGGCTGGAATTCATGCTTGGACAGTTCACGGCTAACAGTCTAAAATACACAGTTAAAGACCGCGAACCGGCAATACGCATATCAGCCGAAGAGCATGAAGACAAGGTGCTGCTACATTTCCGGGACAACGGTGTAGGCATCCCCGAAAACGATATCCCCCGTGTTTTCGATAAGTGCTTCACTGGTGAGAATGGTCACACCTATGCAAAATCCACGGGTATGGGACTATATATAGTAAAAAGCCTCTGTGACCGTCTCGGACACAGTATATCCGTGACCTCGGAGCGCGGAAGCTTTACAGAATTCACAATTACCTTTTCAAAGAACGAGCATTACCTTATGAAATCCTGATAAATTCAATGTTACATAAATGTAATGTTGCGTAATGTTAAAAACACGACCAAAGGTATTGCATGATGTATAATAAGATCATGGAAAGGGAGAACAGCTCCCAATAATAAAGATACCGAAAGGAAATGATCTTATGAAAAAGCTTACATCAAATATTATCAGGATACTTTACATTGCCACCAGCATCTTCGTTATACCGGTTTCGTGCTTAGAAATATACGAGATAATAAGCGGCAGAGCAGCTGTTGATCCTTACCTCAGGAACCTTATGGACGGAATTTTCTGGAGCGTATTTGCGGCCAACTGCCTTTGCAGCTGCTACATCAGCAAACACAAGAACAGGATAGAAGCATAAAAGGAGATACAGTCATGTCATTACTCAGATTGGAAAAAATAGAAAAGTATTACGGAAATAAATCAAACCTCACAAAGGCTGTGGACGATATCTCCTTTTCAGTGGAAGGCGGCGAATTTACCGCGATAATGGGAGCTTCGGGAAGCGGCAAAACCACTCTCCTCAACTGCATATCCACTATCGACAAAGTTACCGCCGGTCATATCTTCCTTGAGGATACTGATATAACAGCTCTCAAGGGAAAGGAGCTCAACAAGTTCCGCCGTGAAAAGCTGGGCTTTATCTTTCAGGACTTCAACCTTATGGACACCCTTACAGCTTACGAGAATATCGCTCTTGCGCTTTCAATACAGAAACGCTCCGCAAAGGATATTGACAAGGCTGTAAAGAATGTGGCAGAACAGCTCGGTATCACTGAGGTGCTAAGCAAATATCCCTACCAGATGTCGGGCGGTCAGAAGCAGAGAGTTGCCTCGGCAAGAGCTATAGTTACCGAGCCCAAGCTCGTCCTCGCAGACGAGCCCACAGGCGCTCTTGACTCAAAGTCCGCTAAAATGCTGCTTGAACGCTTTAATTACCTCAACAGGGAGCATAACGCTACTATCATAATGGTAACTCACGACTCCTTTACCGCAAGCTATGCTTCAAGAGTGCTCTTCATCAAGGACGGAAAGCTCTTCAATGAGATAATCCGCGGAAAGGACAGCCGCAAGGAGTTCTTCGACAAGATAATAAACGTAGTTACCCTGCTAGGAGGTGACGTGAGCGATGCTCTTTAAGATATCTCTCAGCAATATCCGCAAAAGCATAAAGGATTACGCGGTATATTTCTTCACTCTTATAATCGGCGTTGCGGTATTCTACATATTCAACGCCATAGAGACCCAGACCGCCTTCATCAGAGTCAACGAAACACAGCGCGAATTAATAAAGATACTCACAACGGCCATTTCCGGCGTAAGCGTATTCGTAGCCATAGTCCTCGGACTGCTCATCGTATACGCCAGCCGCTTCCTGATGAAGCGCCGTAACAAGGAGTTCGCCCTGTATATGATGCTTGGCATGAGCAAGTGGAAGATATCCGCTCTCCTGCTCTGCGAAACTGTTATCATAGGTATCGGCTCCCTCATTGTGGGACTTCTCATAGGAGTGAGTCTTTCGCAGGTAATGAGCGCAGTCGTGGCAAACCTCTTTGAAGCCGACATGAACGACTATAAATTCACAGTATCAGGCTCGGCGATAACAAAGACAATACTCTACTTCGGTATTATGTACCTGGTCGTAATGATCAGGAGCGGCTTCGTTATCAGCAAGTGCAGGCTCATCACCCTTATGAACTCTGGAAAGCGCTCGGAAAAGATAACCATGAAGAATCCGTGGCTCTGCGTTGTTGTATTCCTTATCTCCGCAGCAGTACTCGTATGGGCATATCATACAGTGGGCTGGGACTTTGAACACCTCAATGAAAAAAAGATAGGTCTTGCCATACTTGCAGGCATAGTTTCCACATTCTTTATCTTCTGGTCGGTGTCGGGTATGCTCCTGAGAGTGATAATGTCCGCAAAGGGCGTATATCACCGCGGTCTGAACAGCTTCACCTTCCGTCAGATAAGCAGCAAGATAAACACCACTATCGCTTCAATGACAGTTATATGCCTTATGCTCTTTGTGACTATATGCACGCTCTCAACTGCATTCACTATCAGGAACTCACTGAACAAGGGCGTTGAGGACAATTTCCCAGTGGATTTTTACGGACGCTTTTCTCTTCATATTAATGATTCCTCAGACGACTCCTCATACAGGACAGGCGATATCGACGATGTATATGCTCAGCAGAATATGAGCATTTACGACGATTTCGGAGAGTACCGCCACTTCCATGACTACGTCGAAAGCAACTTTACCTTTGACACCTTTGCCGGCGACAGAAAAGACGAACTGACAGGCAGTTCAATGAGCATATATGCAATGATGAACTTTGATATCTCATTCCTGAAGCTCAGTGATTACAACGCTATAATGGAGCTCTACGGACAAAAGCAGATAGAGCTCGGCGACGGCGAATACGCTGTAAGCGCAAACGCCTCGGGAATGCCTGAGATGTATGACAAGCTCCTTGAGGACGGCACCGAAATAACTGTTTTCGGTAATGCTCTCAAGCCAAGGTCGAAAAAATGTGTAATAAGCTCATTTTATCCCGATATGAATGCTTCAAATACAGGTACTATAATCGTTCCCGACAATGCAGTATCCGAGGAATACCGCGGAGTTGATTATTTCGTCGGAAACTACAATGCCACAGACAAAAAGGGCAGAGAAGCCGCAGAACAGACAGCAATAGACCACTGGACTTATGTTATGCACTGGTATCAGAGCGAAACGAAATACGGCTCTATGCAGAGTATTGAAACAAGGATCGAGGCTGCAAACGATGCCATAGGCATAGGAGCTGTAGTTACCTTCCTCGGACTTTATATCGGCTTCATATTCCTCGTATCCTGCGGTGCTATACTTGCGCTTAAGGAGCTTTCCGAGAGCGCTGACAGCATACCGAGATACACCATGCTCCGCAAGCTTGGCGTAGAGGAAAAGGAGATCTCCAGATCCATATTCCTTCAGTCGGGAATATTCTTCCTGCTGCCGCTGCTTCTGGCTTGTCTCCACTCCTATGCGGGTATGAGATTCGCCAAGATCGGACTTGATCTGCTCGTAACGGAGAATTATGTAAAACCCGTTATCTTCACCGCTATCGTACTCATAGCGATATACGGCGGCTACTTCCTGCTCACCTTCCTTGGAAGCAAGGCGATAACAAGAGAACAAAAGTAAGCTTTTTATGATATAGTTTCAGCGGCTTTCTGTAAAGGGAGCCGCTTTGTTTTTTAGTTGAGATTAAAGAGTTGAGAGTTAGAAATCAATTTTAAGCTTTGTAGCAATGCACAAAACAGCACTTTGGTTTTTGTGAATATATTACTAATTTCTCATTCTGCTCAATCCTTTTCTCCTCAACTGACATGAATATATATATTCCGCCAAAAATTTTCTCCCTGTTAAAAATCTCTTGAAAACCGTTATTATAAGTAGTATAATAGTACCGTTGCGTGTCTTTTTTGGAAATATAATGTAAAAGAGGTTAGTAAAATGGCTGAAAAAGCATTGAAACCAACGGAAGAAAAGCTCAAACCAAAGCTTTTCTCGGTTATGAAGACCTATACTAAGGAGCAGTTCATAAAGGACATCATCTCCGGTATAATCGTCGCTATTATCGCTCTGCCCCTTTCTATCGCACTTGCTCTCGCTTCGGGAGTTGGTCCTGAACAGGGCCTTTACACAGCAATAATAGCAGGCTTTATCGTTTCATTCCTTGGCGGAAGCCGTGTGCAGATAGCAGGTCCTACGGCTGCCTTTGCAACTACAGTTGCAGGTATCGTAGCCGTCGAGGGAATGGACGGTCTTGCAATATCGGCGATTTTGGCAGGCTTGATACTGATAATCATGGGCTTCTGCCGCTTCGGAGCCCTCATAAAATATATACCCGGTACTATAACCACCGGCTTTACCTTCGGTATCGCCGTGACTATCCTCCTCGGACAGGTCAAGGACTTCCTCGGGCTCACTTTCAAAAATAAGCCTATCGAAACTGTTGACAAGATAAAGGAGATATTCACCTGTATCGACACTATCAACTGGCAGGCTCTCCTTATCGGCGTTATCTCACTTGCTATACTTATACTCTGGCCGAAAAAGCTGGAGAAGATACCCGCCTCTCTCATAGCCGTCATAGTTTGTTCAGCTATAGTTAAGCTCAGTGGTATAAAAGTTAACACTATCGGCGACCTCTATACTATATCAAATTCCCTCCCCAAGCTGACCGTGCCGGAGGTCACCTTCGCAAGAGTAAGAGCTCTAATTCCTAATGCCTTCACTATTGCAGTACTCGCAGCTGTTGAGTCTCTTCTCTCATGCGTTGTCGCAGACGGTATGATAGGTTCAAAGCATCGCTCGAATATGGAGCTCATTGCTCAGGGTACTGCAAATATAGGCTCTGCTTTCTTCGGCGGTATCCCTGCTACAGGCGCTATTGCACGTACAGCTGCAAACGTAAAGAACGGCGGACGTACTCCTATCGCAGGCATGGTACACTCAATAGTACTCGTTATCATACTCGTTGTTCTAATGCCCTATGCTTCGCTTATCCCAATGCCTACTATTGCGGCTATACTCTTTATAGTAGCTTATAACATGTGTGGCTGGAGAAATATCAGAAACACCGTAAAGACTGCTCCCAAGAGCGATATAGCAGTGCTATTCGTAACTCTAATACTCACGGTAGTATTTGACCTCGTTGTTGCTATCGGCGTAGGCATGGTAATGGCTGCTCTCCTCTTCATGAAACGGATGGCTGACGTTACCGAAGCTCACGCATGGAGAGATATCGACGATGAGGACACCGACCCCGACAATATCCTTCTCAAGAAGATACCCAAGAATACCCGTGTATTTGAGATAAACGGTCCTATGTTCTTTGCAGCTTCGGATAAGTATAAATACGTCCTCAGCGACAGGAATATTGACGTTCTCTGCATAAGAATGAGAAATGTACCGGCTATGGATGCTACGGGCGTTGAAGCTCTAATGCGCATAGTCAAGCGCTGTGAACGCCACAACGTAAAGGTGGTATTCTCTCACGTAAACGAGCAGCCTATGAAGGTCATGACCAAAGCCGGCTTCATCGAAAAGGTAGGCAGGGAAAATTTCTGTGACCACATTGATACGGCACTTCTCAGAGCAGAAGCGCTTGAAAATGAAATTTCAGCAAAAAGAGCATAATAAAAGGCGAACTTTAGTCCGCCTTTTACATCTAAATGCTATAACATCTTCAATTTGTCCACTTAATCTGCAAAAAGTGAGTTGATAACAGCTACTGAAAGTGATATCATATATCACAGAGAATGGTATATAGGTTCCATTCTTCAAATAGTTGAAAGCTTTTTAGTGCTTTCCGCTTAAGCCTGCGAAGGCTTTTGAAAATCATCCTCATTGAACCGATGCCGGAGTTTCAGTGTTCTTCGGTATCGGGATTTTTTTCAAAAAAATCCCGGCAAGGGAGAGAGTACCTCTCCTTTGCCGGTTTTTTTATATTATAAATGCGAAATAAATAACTTATATTTCAATTACTTCCTGAGACCAAGAAGCTTTTCCTGAATAGCAACTGCGTCGTTTGTTGTAAGACCGTCGCCGTCAACATCAGCGTTTGCCTCGCCCTGCTCTGTGAGAGCGTGTGAATCAGTACCGCCTATGCCGTACTTGTTGGGGTTAGCAAGAGCCTGCATGATAAGAACTGCGTCGCCCATATCGAGCTGACCGTCGCCGTTAGCGTCGCCCCAGAGCTGCATTGTAGCACCTGCCGGAGGAGCTGTTGTTGTAGTTGTAGTAGTAGTGGGTTGAGTTGTTGTAGTTGTTGTGGTAGTTGTAGTTGTTGTGGTGGTAGTAGTTGTAGTTGTTGTTGTGGTAGTTGTAGTAGTTGTTGTATCCGGTGTAGGAGGCTCGATCTTGTCAGCAAGAGCCAGAATGTTGTTATAGAACGACTTAGGCTGGTAGTTGCTGAACGGAAGCGGTGAACCGCCGTTCTGGTTAGCTCTCCAGCTTCTCTCATCTGTTGTTCCCCAGAGTGTGAGGCAGGAGATGTTCTTAGCGTTCTTCATAGCTACCTCAAAAATCTGAGGATAGAGCTGACCATTTGAACCTGTGCTGTTTGTGATATCAAGCTCTGTGATCTGTACATCAAGACCGAGAGCTGCAAACTTCTTGAGAGCTGTCTCAAACTCGCTTGCTGAAGGATATCTTGAATCAAGGTGAGCCTGCATACCGATACCATCGATATAGTCGCCTTCCTTCATGACTGTCTTAGCCATATTTACAAGGTCGTTTGTCTTAGCACTCATATACTCGTTATAATCGTTGAGGTAGAGCTTTGTCTCCTTGGGGGCATACTGTCTTGCATACTTGAATGCGTTTACAACGAACTCAGAGTTGCCTTCACCATATACTCTTACCCAGTTGGAGTTGCTACCAGGTCTCATTCCGCCGCCATCGTTAACGAATAGCTCGTTACAAACGTCGTATGAGTGTACCTGAAGATTCGGGAACTGGCTCTTAAGAGCGCTGAATGTATTCTTGATCATGCTCTCAAGACGCTTGTTCATTCTGTCCTTGGAAACAGTACCGCCGTTATCCTGGAACAGTGAGCTCGGAGTCTGGCTGTACCATACGAAAGTATGACCGCGAACACCGATACCGTTCTGCTCTGCGAACTTAAGGATATTGCTTGCGGAGCTAAGGCTTATGTTTACTTCATCACCATTTACGCCCTTAACGATAGAATCAGGCTTCATTTCGTTTTCGCAGGTGATAGAGTTATAATTCTTCTTGATGAATTCCTGAGCCTGAGAATTGCCGATCTCCATTCCGCTTACGGAAGTTCCAAGACGGAAATACGGTCCCATTACATCCTTGAATCCGCTGCCGCCCTTTTCATATTTATAGTTGAGGTTCTGGTGAGCTGCAACGCCTTCTGTGCTGCCTGCGCCGGAATATGTAGTATCATTACCGCCGCCTGCATTGCCGCCGCCGTTGTTTCCACCGCCGTCCCAGGTCTGTCCGCCGCCGTTACCGCCGCCAAAATCCCAGCCGCCGCCTTGCTGACCGCCGCCGAAGTCCCAGCCGCCGCCTTGCTGACCGCCGCCGAAGTCCCAGCCGCCGCCTTGCTGGCCACCGCCGAAGTCCCAGCCGCCGCCTTGCTGAC
>NZ_JAGCFH010000292.1 GCF_017650195.1 Ruminococcus sp.
CTGATGCAATTAAAAATGTGGACAGCTCCAAAGTCTCTTTGATTTTAACAGTTTCTTCGACATTATAATTCAAAGCCCAAAGATAACCAAGTATCTGATCGTTATGCTTCAAAGGAAAGAGGATACCGCTTTTAACACCATTCTCTAAAAGCAATGAATATAAATCCGGATCAACTGATTCAAGCCATGCTAAATCATGTTCATCTTTTATTATAAGGCACGAACTGCCATGAATAACTGCTCCAAACGAGTCTGCAATATCGTAAAAGCTGTCATTGCTATATATTTCTTCAGGTCGCAAATTACTATCAGACAACGTTGCTTCGCAGAAATTGATATATTTCCTATTTTCATTATCGTGATTTAAAATACAGCAATGTTCAGCTCCGCACATCTTACGGATATCTTCAATAACATCTTGAAATACATGACGAATATCATCTTTTTTGGCTCCTTGAAGCTTAATACTAATCTCAAGTGCATGTGTAGCTGTATTGGCCGAAAGACTTGCCTGTTGTTCAGCATCGGCAAATGGTGAAATATCACATGAATAAAGGCAGTACCCTACATTTTTCTTATCAGATTCTAGTGGAAGGAGGAACATATTGACCCATAAGCCCATACGCTCTAGGTGAACATAAGTATGAAGCGGTTGGCCAAGGCAAGCACAACGGAACATGAAGTCCTCGAAGTTTTTGTCCTGCGGCAAAGAATCTGAATATGGTGAATCTGGAACAAACGGACGCCCAAATATTTTTTCAGCATCCTCCCGATGTGCTTTGTTAGCCGCAACAACACGTATATTACCATATCTTCCATCCTGATATTTTTCAACTGATATAATACAGCTTCTACATTTATGATCTGCTACTACCTTGTCAAAATCCATAATTAACTTTCCTCTCATTTTTATTAAAAGCACGATTTAAGTCATATCTGTTACAAGTTTTTCTGCTTCTTCTTTCGGCAAAGGTCTGCCCCAGATAAAGCCTTGGATAAAATCGCAACCTATCTCCCTAAGAGTTTCAAGCTGCCTTTCCTCTTCAACACCTTCCGATATAACATCAAAACCCATAATATGACCGATAGAGATAATAGCAGCAACATACTGCTTCGACGACTCGTTCATATTCATTTTATCTATAAAGGACTTGTCTATTTTAAGTATATTTGCAGGGAAATTATTTAGATAGCTTAAAGAGGAATAACCTGTGCCGAAATCGTCTATTGCTATCTTTATTCCCATTTCATGTAACTTATCGATACACATAATTGCCTTTTCTGCCGAATCTATCATGATTGATTCCGTAATCTCAATTTCAACGCGATCAGATGCAAGACCGCTCTCATTCAAAATCTCCTTCAGTTCGTCAAGGAAATCGTTTTTCATAAGGTGACGAACAGAAACATTGACGCTTAATACTATATCAGCACCTGTTTTTTTGATAAGCTCTCCCAGAAACATTGCCGCTTTTCTGAAGACCGTTCCATCTACCTTATCCACAAGACCTACCTTTTCAGCAACAGGGATAAACTCTCCAGGACTGATGAAATTTCCATCGGTATCCTTCATTCGTGCAAGAGCTTCAAAACCTCGCAGTTTATGTGATATATCAAACTGTGGCTGTAAATTAAAATATATAGTATCATTTTCCAGAGCTTCCCTAAGCTTGTACTCTATCTCCAATGTACGCTCAACATTAAATAGTTCCTGCGTGGAACGAAGAATGTGATTGCTGCTATTTACTCGCTTGACTTCGTGCATTGCAGCAGCTGAAAATGATAACAAGCTATCACTTGTTTTTGCATCGATAGGAAATAAAGCATATCCGAAGCTTGCTGTAATGTAAAGATCACAATTATCAACAGTAAAGCGATTCTCAAGGACTGCTTCATAATGCTTAATAGTATGCATTATATCTTTATCTGAGCGATAATCGCGTATGATGATTGCAAACTCATCGCCACCCATTCGGGCGATATAATCATGAGTTCCCGATAGTCCCGCATCAACTATTGCTTTCCAGCGTGCAGCAATCTCTATGAGCACCTTATTACCCGTATCAAAGCCCATAGTATCATTTATGCTCTTAAAGCCGTTGATGTCAATGGAAACAACTGTAAAATTCTCACCTCTCTTAACAAGGTCTGATACCAACTCAGTGCAAGCAAAACGGTTGGGAAGCCCTGTCAGTTGATCGGTATAACTGATATTCTTCAGATGTTCAACCATTTTGTAACTTGCAAGTTTTGAAGAAATAAAGAATGTAATTAGTTCCAGTGTCTCCTTGATACGCATGGTATTAGTGGTATCAAAATTTGTACTCCAGATAAGACCGAGAACATCATTATCATACCTCAAAGGAAACATTATAAAACTATCAACATTTGCTTTATCAAGATTGTCATACCATTCATAATTAATATTTCGTATAAAATCTTTATCTTTTTCGTCCTTTATTATCAGGCAGTCACTTCCCGATACCATAGCGAGCCACGTATCTGTTATCTCCGCTATATTCTTAAACTGAGTAACGCGTTTAACACGGCTATTTTTATCAACACTTGTGCAGCACTCGGTGAAAAGCCCTGTGGTCTGCTCCCTCAGCATTATAGTGCAAACATCAGCCCTACATATCAAACGTATATCACTTATTATTTCATCCATAGTTTTATTGAAGTCATTAGTACTATGAAGCTTTACACAGCATTTTATTATGTCAGATGATACAGTGTCAGACTGGCTTGAGCTTATACCTACCTCATCGGAATTACTAGGCTGTGCGGTATACAGACAGTAGCAAATATTTCCTTCCTCATACTCAATTGGGAGCGCAAAAATATCAAACCATATATTCATGTCATTCAAATGAACATAGGTATGTATCGGTATCTTCTTTACAGCAGCACGGTAGCATATATCTTCAAATCCGGTATCCTTCGGAAGATACTTCTCATAAAGTGAATTTGAAATAAACTTATTGTTGCTCTGAAAAACATCGGGAATTCCAAGAATACTCGGATCAGAAGTAAAAACAGGGTGCTCAATCGGCTCAAGATAGCTTTTATTTCCTGCTACAAGTCGTATTTCACCATACCCACCGTCACTTTTTCTTTCTACTGAAATAATACATGTAGGAGAATGAAATTTATCTGCGAGGTCCTGGAAATTCATAGCTACTCCTTTCGTTGACAAAGCAGTTATTGTACAATAATGCCGCTTTGATAGTCAAACTATATATTTTATAGATAATATACACAATACATTATATTGCTATTATACAACAATAGGTTTTGAAAAGCAATGGACAAAATGTAAAGAATATAGAATTCTAGCTATTCATCACAGGTAAAAATATAATTTATTAACATTAACTAGACTATTACAACTAGCTATAATAAAAAAGGCGGCTACATTTGATTTAATGTAGACACCTTTTATAATATTTGTTATGTTTTGTATATCTCAAAATAAATAACAGCACTTATCACGATTACACAACAAACCGTATTAATCAGTTAAATGAGAGTATAATTCTTTTTCTTTGGTAATTCTGTATAGCCTTTCTTCAGTCAGATTGTACATTAAAAAATAGTAACAGACGTTTTACCTTATAATTTTTCTCCAATTATAACACTATTTCACCTGAAATGATCTTTTTGATATTATCTTACTGTATATCCATACGATTTTCAAAGCTATGATATTCAGAAAAGATCCAGCATGCTGTCGAGATAGATCTCTTCACGGACAGTTAGCTGATATTCCGGCTTTGTGAGATAATAAAGCAGAAATTCCAGATTGACAGCACTACCTAGTCCTCTGCCTTCTATTTTGAAATTAGAAAAACCGAGGGGCAGATAGGTATTGATGATGTCATCGATACTGATAAATTCAGGATTTTTCATTGCCTTCGAAAAACGGTATCCGTCCTTTGCATCAGGTGCGGTACAGATGTGTTCAGGACAGTCTTCTCCGAGATTTTTCTTGCTGACATTTTCATAGCACGCTTTTCTGTCTTTGCAGCTAAACGAGCAGCATTCATTGCACAGAAATTCAACTTTATCTTTCTGGACCTGCGAGAGTGTATCAAGTTTATCATATAGCTTATTCATCCTGAAATCAGGAACTACATATTTAAAATCAATCCGTTCTGTTTCCTTTAAAAACTGATCAAAATCAGTCTGAACCTTTGTAGTCGAGGAAACGAAATAAAGGTTTGGATAATTATTTTTAATATGTTCAAGCAGAAGTTCCGAGTATATAATCACACCGTTCTGTACACCTTTGCTTCCGGAAAAAAGCTCACACAGAGAATTACAATTCCTGTCAATGAGATGTTCAGGTTTTAAAAGCGAGTTACTGAAAGTGAGCCTTGAAGAAATACTGTATTTATTCATAAGTGCAAGGACATCTTCAGCTTTACATTCGCCGAATCCAGCTCGTCCACCACCCCAAATACAATCGGCAGGAGCGCCATAGACAGATGCTATTTCGCACCAGTCGTAAAGTATTCTGGATGTTCATTGTACAGTGGCAGAAACACACTGTACAGGTCATAGAACTCAAACAGTCCCGGAAGATGAAAATAAGCTTTATTTTGTGCAGTGTTTTCCATATGTAATCATACCATTTTCTTTAGTCTTAGACCATTTTAGTAAATTGATTTTATGTACATATAATGTATATTTAGTATACCAGAATTATCATATAAAATCAAGGTTATAATTTTTACACTTACCGCATTTGTTTATCTCTTGTTTACATGATATGTGTCTTCAGCCATTCAGCAGCCTCTTCTTTCGTAAAAACGCCATCATTTGAATAGTATTCCGTCATATCTTCAAGTCGTATACAGCCAAGCTGACCTCCATAGTTAGGGAAACCGCAGCCGCAATCTATATCAATCATCCGCTTCCCGTGAAAAATATGCATACTTTGATGGAACTGCTCTGTTGGAGTATGACCAAATATTACATTTTTTCTTGCAGGCATCTGCAAGAATGGCGTCAAGCGGTACCATACTATAAATTCATTAAGGTTATAGCTCGCCATATTCTCAGTTTCATATAGTTCCTGTGGTGCAGCGTGAACCAGTATGAATTTACGTCTATTTACAGTTATTTCTAATTGTACTGGAAGTGACTCCAGATAGCAAAGCAGCTCCTCCTGCTCTTTTTCTGTAAGGTTGAAATACTTATCAAAAGTGTCTAAACTTCTATTATTCCTCCACACTTGTTGGTAATGGAGATTTTCGGGGTATCTCAGGGCATTTATCATCATATACTCATGATTTCCTAGCAACATTGTACAATTCTTCATTGTCCTTATCTGCTGCAACAGTTCAATTCCGTATTTCCCGCGGTCGATAACATCTCCAAGAATATATAGATGATCCTCTGGCTGTAGGTTAATCATGGAGAGTATAGTATCAAATGCATCCTTATTGCCGTGAATATCCGAAAGAACATAATGCATCAAATAACTCCTCTTGTTTCTTTTTTTTCACAATTCTAATCTCCTTTTGCATCTTATAACGTTTCAACGCTATGAAATAGGAAGTGCATTTTATCAATATGCTTATCAGTATGCCAATGTCCGAGATACCAAGCCTTATATTCTATTGCTTCTTCTATGGTATCAAGCCATTGTTCTGTGCTGTTATCAACTTTTGATTGGTCTATTCCTGAAAGAAAACACTCTGTGGGAATATATTTATACGGACATGTATGAGAAAACACTATGTCTATTTTATTGTTCTTTACCTTCTCTTCAACATATTCCTTTATTGCCAGTGACGGCTGTTCGTCTGGCCACCAATTATAGCCGTTTCTCAGGCGATAGAACTTATCAACGCTGTATGCGCCGCCTATAACTATGCACTTATTTCCTTCAAGCTCAAATATATCTCCATCCATAGGAAACAGTATATTCGGATACACCTCCTCATAGAGAACACGTCCGCCGTTCCAGATCATTTCCTTATATGAAGCTATATTCTGAGGACGATTCTCATGATTACCATGAATACAAAAGAATGTAACTCCAATATTATTCATTTCTTCTTTTATAAATTTATCTCGTAATCTTCCTGTATAGTTTACAGCTACATCTCCGAGAATAACTATTATATCATCTTCTTTTGGTTCGTATTTCTCTACCAAGTCGAATATAGGCTCAAGAGAGCCGTGTATATCTCCCGTAATATATATCATGGTATCTCACCTGCCTTTATGTATCAATTATTATACCACATATATTCATGTTTGTCATTAACTATTTAGTTTAAAAATACAATAACAGGCTTAGAGAGACTGCTACTATTTTACAAATACTTATGTAACAAGTCTAGCATATTAAAATCAACTATGTCCCATGATTCTAATTCTCTTTCATCAAGAGTAAATTAATTTATGATGACTAGACGTAAAACATTATAGCCCATTTCCCTTCTTAATAACATATTATGCTTTTTCCGTTTCATAACAGAATATCAGCCGAAAACAGCCTCGTTTTTTCAACCTTTTATATATTTTATGGGTTGATAGAATAGTGTTTATCGCATAAAATTAAAGTGGATATTAAAATTCAAGGAGGAATCCCACATGAACTCAAATTTTTTCATTCGTATGACATCATTGGTGATTGCTGCCGCATCGATAAGCACCTCGGTTACCTTTCCATCACATCAGTCCGCGGCAGCAGAAAACAACGCAATATGCAGCTTCAGTCTGGCCGATGTTACTATGACCGACGAGTACTGTGTCAACGCCTTCAGCAAGGAGATGGAATACCTACTTTCCTTTGATACTGACAGGCTCCTTGCAGGTTTCCGAGAAAACGCCGGCCTCAATACAAAAGGCGCAAAACGTTACGGTGGCTGGGAAAACACCAATATTGCTGGTCATGCCATAGGTCATTACCTTACTGCTCTGGCGCAGGCCTATCAGCACCCGGAGCTTTCGGACGCTCAGCGTGAAGCTGTGAAGTCGAGAATGTACACCCTTATTGATGGTATGCGGGAATGTCAGAAGAATTCCAAAGGCAAGCAAGGCTTTATATGGGCAGCTTCTCACCCAAACGGAACGAGTGTGGAGTTGCAGTTTGACAATATTGAGGCAGGAAAGGCAAATATCATCGATGAGGCATGGGTGCCATGGTATACCATGCACAAGCTCATCGCAGGCATAGTTGATATATATAATGCCACAGGCTATGCTCCTGCAAAGGAGCTGGGTTCAGGTCTAGGAGACTGGGTATATAATCGCTGCAAGACCTGGGACTCTAGGAAGCACAGTACGGTCCTCTCCATCGAATACGGTGGGATGAACGACTGTCTCTACGACCTGTACATGATAACAGGCA
>NZ_JAGCFH010000293.1 GCF_017650195.1 Ruminococcus sp.
GCTCCGGGGCTTTTTCAGTGTATATAGCTCATTCTGTAAGCATTTCGTAGGTAACACCATATTTCTCCGCGATATCCCTCGCATAAGACATTCCCTCTGGCATAGCAACCTCAACCTTGAATGAGCGCTTTCCATTATCGTTCTTCACTATAAGCGACGAAACCTTAAATCTGCCGCTTTCCCTGTTAAAATCATCCATTTCCGCCGCAAGCTTATGCAGATGGGTGTTATATATTGTAATAGATCCTTTTTTCAGCAATGCTCTTACGGAATCCTTTGCTATATAGAAGCCCTCCTCAAAGGAAGTGGTAGAAAATGTCTCATTCAGCAGCACAAGACTTTCTCCAGTACATTCGGAGTATATTGATTTGAACCTGACACATTCCTCACCCAGTCTTCCGAGGTCGAGAGTCTTTTCCTCGTCTGCCGGGAAATGAGTATATATACAGTCCACCGGCTTATACTCAAAAGCGGAACCCGGAACCGATATACCGCCCTGCGCCAAAACGAACATTATTCCTATCGCCTGCGTTACGGTAGTTTTTCCACCGCGGTTGGCACCAGTAAGTATATAGATAGTATGTTCCCTGTCAAATACAAGATCATTGTATACGAGCTCTTCAACATTGTCCATTTTGACTGCAAGCTTAAGGTTGTAAAAATCTTTGGCATTCATTGAAACTTCCTCGCTCTGGGAGAGCTGAGCCTCACAGAACTTCAAGCCTATACTGGAAGACCTTTCAACAAATTCTGCAAACTTTATATAATACATGAACTCCGGTATCACATTGGATATATCGACAATGGCTATATCTGCGTATTCACTAAGAACGTCCCTGAGCTTTTTTATTACCGAACCCAGCATCTTGTTCATAACCCTGTCTAAATAGAAGGTAGCTCCTGCCGTTTCGTCGTTATTTATACTCTGTACAACAGTTGATCTTATTCTGCCGTCCACAAATGGGGTACGTGTCATTGCAAGCATAGAACCAGCATTCTCGATAAACCTGGCAAAGCTTTTGCTGTGGTCCTTATCCACATGATGATAGTGCATATCGCCGTCCCAGTCTGTACTTTCCTGTATCCTGTCCTTTTCGGAAATCGCATCTGCAAAATTGCTTACTATATTGGACTTTTTAAAAGGCTTGCTGTTTACTGAAACAAGTCCGAGACTGACAGCTTCAAATCTCGAATTCACGTTTACTCCTAGAGTAACACTCTGTATCACTGAGGTCTTTTCCTTTAACTCAGATATATCCTTTTTCATGGCTTTGAAACGTGCTTCGTCATAGAGGATATCAAGATAATCCCTGAAACCTACAAGTCCCTCAGAGCTGATATCTGCTTCGGAAAGACAGGCTCTCATTTCCTCCACGCATTTTATATAATCGCTGAGCTCGTCAAGCTTGTGCATAAGCAACCAGAAGCCAAGCTTCTCCCCCGTATCCATTCTTACGGTAGTAAACTTTCTTATATATTCTATCCTTTCAAAGAGTTCAGACAGCCTGCTCCTCAGCTCCGGCAGCCTCAGGATATCGGCAAATACCTTCTGTCTATAAAATGCTACTCTTTTATCTGATGTCATGTTAGATACGATGTTCATTATAATATTCTGCTCTTTTTTGTCATCTGACAGCTCGCTGCACAGCAGGTCAATACCAAGGTCATGACAGACCGTTTCCGAAAGTTGTTTATAGGTTACTCCCTCGTAATTCGGGAAAAGGATACTGAAACTCTTTTTGCCGTTCATTATGTGTCTGTCCTCCTTTTTAAATGTAATTATATTATAAACTATGCTCATAGATTAGTCAATAATATTTTTTATATGTATATAGAAAGCCGCAGCATATAAGCTACGGCTTTAAAACTATCTCATTATTCTGATCCCGCCTGATTTTTCCTTTATAAAGCGAACAAATGCGTCCTTGTCGGGTATATCCCTGTACTTTATGGTATTGCCGTTCATATTATTATCTCTTGAAGGATAGCCTATCATAAGGTAATCCTTTTTCAGGAACATAAAGTGATAATCCGTATATCTCCGGAAATACACATTGCTTACCTGAGGCATATATACCATTATCCTGTCATCATAAAAGATAAGATGATCGTCAATGGAAAGCCTGCCATCGCCGGCCTTGCTTTCTTCCAGCTTCTCCCTGAATTTTTTCAGGCGAATAAAGGTCTTGACCATATATACAACGATTATGATCGCAGGAGACAAAAAGAGAAACCGCTTCTTTATTATGAAAAGAATGACTGAAATTACTATCATGACTGATTCAAGGATATAATCCACAATGCGGCTACGTCTTCTGGTATCCATAGCTGTAAAGGAGTATTCTTCCTCTGTTAGCCTTGAATGGATATCAAAAACAGGTTCTACAAAGGTCATTCCTATCACATCGGGAAGCTCTGCCTTTACCGCTTCGTCAAGCCTTTTTTCTGTGAGACATAAACAGTGCAGTGTACCCATATCGTTCAGTTCGCCCGGAGGTATTATCCCGAAGCATACCGCGCTGTAGAAGCCGAGATCCTTAAATAACTTTTTACAGCCGTCATTAAATACGAGGAGTGCGTCCCTGCCATTTTCCTTTGCTATGCGTATAAGCTCCGCAGCAAGCGCCCTTGCGGTCTCTTCATTTTCTGCGTGAATACCAGTGATAAGTGGCGTATCAAGCTCTCCGGCTCTTGCAGCAGCACAGCCTATATAACCATTAATACTGCCGTTACCGTCCTCAGAGACAAGCGAGAGCTCAGGAATTATACTGCCAGAGCTGCGCAGCTTTGCGGTATATGTATCATCCCCGCCGAAGCTGCTCACTATCCTGTCTATTGCAGCAGCGTCGACGCTGCTTTCAGCTCGTATCATTATTTTACTGCGCTTAAAGCGCCGAATCCGAGAAGAGTTGCCGCCGTAATTATAATCGCAGCAAGAACGACCCCGAGAGCTACAGCAATTATGCTCTTCTTGAAATCAAGATCAAGAAGACTTGCCGCAAGAGTTCCCGTCCATGCTCCTGTACCGGGAAGAGGTATTCCAACGAAAAGAAGCAGCGCCCAAAACATACCCTTTCCCGCCTTTTCCTTAAGCTTTTCGCCGCCATGATGTCCCTTTTCAAGGCACCATGTAAAGAATTTGCCGATATACTTCTTATCCTTTCCCCATTCCAGCACCTTTCTTGCAAAGAAGAAGATAATCGGAACGGGTATCATATTGCCTATCATACATATTACTACAGCATAATACCATTTTACGCCCATACCAACGCCGGCCGGTATACCGAGCCTCAACTCCACGAGAGGCACCATTGAGATAAGAAATGTAAGAATATACTTTAACATAACAAAACTCGCTTTCATTAAAAATCGCATACAGTTTATTATCTCATATCTCATTGAAATAGTCAAGTATTTTTTTGACAAACTGTTGACGAAAGCGATAATATGGACTATAATATTAGTAATTCGTCTTACGAAAAAATACATATCAAGGAAAATGATAATATGAAAACGAATAGATTCACAGCACTTGCAGCTTTGGTTACTCTTTTTGCCTCCCTCTCATCATGCGGCTCCTCCCCTGTCGGTAAGGCAGACCTGAATGAAAAAAAGGAAGCAACCACGGCGTCTTCCACAGTTACCACAGAAACTGTAACAGAAAAGGTCACAGAAGAAAAGGCCACTGCCGCTTCCGGTGCAAAGGGAAATATCTTCGACTCAAAGGGACATCTTCTTGCTTCCAGCTCTGAAGACGGCAAAAAAAGAGTCTATGCGAATGACTATGCCGTTTCATTCGCAAATATATTGACCTCAATGTCTGACGGCTACGATACTGTATTTGACAATATACTCAAAACGCCAGCTAGCGGAGACAGCTACCAGTCTATAAAGCTTACCCTTGACGGCGACGTCCAGAACGATATTTACAGCTATATGGAAAGCACAAACCTTATAGGTGCTGTAGTAGTTCTCAGGACTGACGGCTCCATAATGGCTCAAGTAAATTATCCCTCTTACGATCCCAACTCCGTGGAAGATCAGAAATACAACGAGGATCTCGCATGGGGAGACGTGGGAAACAAGGCTTTCAGCAACTACGAGCCAGGCTCCTGCTTTAAGATAATGTCCGAGGTGCTTGCAGACAAACACGGTATATACTCACTCTATGATGACGGCACATGGGACTTCGGCAATGATCACCCCATCGTCAACTGGGATCACAAGACCAACAAGAGCAGCTACCCCATTCCTAACCGCTCACTGAACTCCGCATTCATCAATTCCAGTAATATCTTCTTCGCAAAAGCTTTCGAGAATATAGGAGAAGAAAATGTTATCAACGACCTTAGAACGATATTCCACTTCGGGACTGAGGATTCTGACGATATTCACTGCGACTTCGGCGATTTAAGCAATAATATAGAGATCGAAGATATAGATGACCTCCGAAGGAGCGCCTTCGGTCAAGCGAAGGTACTCACTTGCCCTATATTCCTTGCTGCTCTCGGCAGAGAGGCAGCATTCGGAGATATGGTTACTCCCTTTGTACTAAAGGACATAGTTGATGGCTCCGACGCAGGGAAAAAGATAGGAAGCGGCTCAAAGGCAAACGATGTTATCGCATCCATACCGCCGGAATGTAGAGACAACCTACTCAGCGTAATGGGTTCAGTAGCATCCGATATAGGTGTATATCCCCCTAATGGCTACAGCTTCTATGCCAAGACAGGCACTGCTGAAGGCTGGCTCGGCGACTTCCTATACATAACAGGCTGCGCCAAGAACTACAATGACAACGGCTCCCAGAGCTGGGACAACTACGATAACTACGGCGAAACAGGCTCGTATATAGTAGTCATGGAAATAAGAAACCCTGCTGAACACGGCTTTGAGTTCGCCTCACAATCAGCAGGAGTATACCGAGAGATAATCAACATAGTAATAGGCAAATAAAATCATGCTCCCACAGGCAGCCGCCTGCGGGAGCTTTTTACTGACTAACGCTTCTTTTTCTTTGGTTCTGGGAGTTCATCTGAAATAGCCTCAATAAGTTCCTTAAGGAACTTCCTGTTGTCGATATCCTCCACCAGTAGCATTTTGCTTCCGCCCTCGTATGGTATCTCATAAGGAACATCAGGCATCAGTCTTTTTGCTGCTTCAGCCGACTTCACAAGGAAGCGGTCGTCATAAATGCCGCCTATGACCTTACCTCGGCAGTATATAATAAACTCTCCCATCATCGACCTGTATGTTATTCCGTCCGTATCAGACAGCTGTTCAAGTACAAATTCAAGATAAGCTTTGCTTGAAGCCATACTGTTATCCTCCTGTTTCGTTTTTACTATATTTCAATTATACTTTACGTACTCTGTTTTTGTCAATATACAGCTTAATACCCGTAATATGAACTAATTATAGATTTTCTTATTGAATTTTTTGAAAGATATTGACGTATCATGTAAAAGAATGTATAATTAAGTTATGACTTTCCCGCACTCTTACGGGTGCGAAAATGCAAATCTATCTTAGGACGGTAATCAGAATGATTTTCAGGGGAACATGGCTTCTGCCGATGCTAGTAGCAGGTGCCGCGGCATTGTCGTTTCCGTCCTGTTCGGCAAAGGTAGGACAGTTTGAGGTCCTTCACGGTACCGAATCGGCAAATCCTGGCGCAACAACCACATCAGAAACGACAACTACTACCACGACTACAGCGCTGGTATACAGGGGAAACATCTACGATACTAACTTAAAGCTCGTTACATACGGCACCTATGCTAAGGGTGAGGACGATGAACGTATTTACGGTGAAAACTGCGCCTACTCCTTCAGCAATTTAATCAGCGAGGCTTCAAATGGCTTGGACGAGTCCCTCAGGGAGCTCCTCACATCAGTCAATCCGACGAAAATAGCCGCTGATCACGAAGTCGGCAAATCGGTGCGTCTCACCATAGACAGCGACGTACAGACTGAGCTTTGTTCATATATGGCGAATATGGGTATGTCCGGCTCAATCGTGGTGCTCAGAACTGACGGCTCTATACTTGCAGAGGTGTCATATCCCAATTATGATCCTGAGCTGTATTTCTCCGACGAGGAGTACAGAAACTTGCTATGGTCGGGAGCTCTTGAAAACAAGGCGTTCATGAATGCCTCTCCTGGTTCATGCTTCAAGATAATGTCAGAGGTCATCGCCGACAAAAACAATATAACCTGTCTTTATGATGACGGCGAATGGTTCGACAGTGGAGCCACCATAGTAAACTGGGATCACGATATAGGTGGATATCCCATACCTGAGAGAACGCTTTATTCAGCCTTTGTAAATTCAAGCAATATTTTCTTTGCAAAGGTATATGATCAGCTCGGTACGGATAAAGTACTTGACGAGCTGAACCGTCTTTTCCACTTCTGCGACCCGATAAACTGCGATTTCGGCTCCATAGAAAACCAGATAAAGATAGAGTGTCTCGACGATTTGCGCAGGAGCGCATTTGGACAATCCCATGTAAAGACCTGCCCGATATATCTTGCAGCCCTTGGCAGAGAAGCTGTATTCGGCGACATGGTAAAGCCCTTTATCGTACAGCAGGTGGTTGATACCTCTGATCCTTCAAAGGAATGTTCAAAGGGCACCTCGCCCTATGAGGTAATAGCCAGCATACCTGAAGAATACCGTCAGAATCTTCTTGACTGCATGACTGGAGTTGCAAATAATCTAGGTATTTATGTACCTGAAAATTATCAGTTCTACGCCAAGACCGGAACAGCTGAAACAGGACGTGGAGATTTTCTCTATATAACAGGCTGTCTCAGGAACGTGGCAGACCGTACAAATGAAAAAATAAAATATACCGACTACAGCAATTATGGCTTGGACGGCTCGTACATAATAGTTATGCAGCTTCAAAATCCGGCAGATTTCGGATACGACTTTGCAAGTCAGACGGGATACCTTTATCAAGGTATAATTAATACCGTGCTTTCATACTGAAATAATGAGCGGCTTCATGCCGCTCTTATTTTTCACTTTACAAATACCGTAAAAAGTTGTATAATAATTTAGTAAGATAATTTTTAACGGAGGAATTCATTATGTATATAACTTGTCTTGACCTTGAGGGAGTACTTGTGCCCGAGATTTGGATAGCCTTTTCTGAAGCTAGCGGCATCCCGGAGCTGAAAAAGACTACCCGTGACGAGCCTGACTATGACAAACTCATGAAATGGCGTCTCGGAATTCTCAAAGAGCACGGACTCGGACTTAAGGAAATACAGGACACTATCGCAAAGATCGAACCTATGGAGGGCGCAAAGGAGTTCCTTGACTCTCTCCGTGAGCTGGGACAGGTAATCATCATCAGCGATACATTCACGCAGTTCGCAGCACCTCTTATGAAGAAACTGGGCTGGCCGACTATATTCTGCAACAGTCTTGAAGTCGCTGAAAACGGCGAGATAACTGGCTTTAAGATGCGCTGTGAGAAGTCCAAGCTCACAACGGTAAAGGCTTTGCAGTCAATAGGCTATGACACTATCGCAAGCGGAGACAGCTACAACGACCTTGCCATGATAGAGGCAAGCAAGGCAGGCTTCCTGTTCCGCAGCACAGAGCAGATCAAAAAGGATCACCCGGAGCTTCCGGCATTCGAGACCTATGACGAGCTACTGGCTGCTATAAAGAAGGCAAGGGTGGAATAACAGGGCTTAAGACAGCTTTTGCTGCCGTCCTGGCATAAAACATCGGAGGTATATTTATGAGCTACAGTTTCAATGCAGAAAAAGTGACAAAGGAAGTAGTTGAATGGGTACGCGACCTGTTTGAGAGGACCGCTTCTCCCACTACAAATGCCGTTATCGGCATATCCGGCGGCAAAGACAGTTCCGTAGCCGCGGCGGTCTGCGCAAAGGCTCTCGGAAAAGACAGAGTTATCGGAGTACTCATGCCTCAGGGCGAGCA
>NZ_JAGCFH010000294.1 GCF_017650195.1 Ruminococcus sp.
CGATAATGCCTCTGCCGTTGTTCATTATATGTCTCAGCTCGTCGAGCTCCTTATTGAAGCCCTCCTTTATTACTCCGCCGTCCTTTACGGATATTGGCGGCTCGTCAATAATGGCATTCTCGACAAGGTTCACAAGCTCATCAAGGGTAGATATCTCGCTGTTGTAACGGACAATAAGCTTTGAATCACTGAGCTTTTCAAGTTCCTGCTTTATCAGAGGAAGCTGCATCGCCGTAGCAGAAAGTGATTTCAGATCTCTTGGATTCGCACTCTTGTACATGACCTTTGTCATAAGACGTTCAAGGTCGTATACTCTGTCAAGCAGAGCCTCAAGGTCTGAAAGCACAACACTTTTTCTGTAGAGAGCTTCCACAGCATCAAGGCGCTCGATTATCCTTGCAGGGCTTTTCAGGGGCTGCTCCAGCCAGCTTTTCAGGAGTCTCCGTCCCATTGAGGTCTTTGTGGAATCAAGAACCCACAGCAGGGAGCCCTTCTTCTCCTTGCTTCGGAGCGTTTCTGTGAGCTCAAGGTTCCGCCTTGCATTGAGGTCAAGGCCCATGAACTGCTCACCGCTGAGGAGCTCAATGGAAGTAAATCTCGATACCGAGGATTTCTGAGTGTCATTTATATAGTCAAAAAGTCCACATACTGCCGCACAGTCCGCCCCGTCCTCGCTTATGCCGAGCTCCGTCACCGAATTAACACCAAACACTGCCGCAGCCATATCCCTGCGAGCAGAGGGGGTAAAGCATACCGTATCACGGAGAGTAACTGCGCAGTTAAGCCGCACCTTTACGAAATCCGCCGCTGTTTTCATAGAAAGGAAGTTCTGAGGGAATATTATCTCCGCAGGCTGACAGCGGGAAAGCTCGTTGATAACATCGGCTTCAAGATCCCTGCCCTCAAAGAAGCTGAGGGAAGCCTTGCCTGTGGAAAGGTCTGCGGAAGCTACACCGCAGGTCTTGTTCTCCTCGTCGTAAAATATACTGCATATATAGTTGTTCTTCCCGTCGTCCAGCATACTGCTCTCAGTCAGAGTACCGGGAGTAACGACGCGGATAACGTCCCTGACTACTATACCCTTGGTCTCGGCAGGATCGGTGAGCTGCTCGCAGACAGCCACCTTAAAACCCATATCTATGAGCCGTTTTATGTACATATCCGCCGCATGATAAGGTACTCCGCACATGGGAGCCCTCTCATCAAGCCCACAGTCCCTGCCCGTCAGAGTGAGCTCGAGAGCCTTTGAGACGACCACTGCGTCGTCGAAGAACATCTCGTAGAAGTCGCCGAGACGAAAGAACAGCACGCAGTCCTCGTACTTGTCCTTGACTTCGAAGTACTGCTGCATCATGGGGGATATTTTACTTCTGTCGATTTCCATTGGTATGATACTCCTTTCAAACTTATGCACTAAGCGCGTAAATAATAGTAATTGCCAGCTGTCCGACGAATACTGCTATACTGATGACCGCCAGCAGTATTTTCGTTGAGTTCTTAAGCTCCGGGGCCATATCGCCGAGCTCGGTATTTATGCCGTTCCTGCGTGCCCATCTCACCAGTGTGCTGCAATTATCGTCCTTCATGCCGACCTTTATTATACGCCTGCCGCCGGAGTATATCTCCACATTTCTGCTCGGGGCGCCGTATACACTTTCTATCTGTCCGCAATCGTATCTCCTGCCGCCGATGCATATGCTGCTGCCGTTTTTATCCAGGCTCTTACCGTGCCCTTTTTAATATTTGCATAAACAGTAGCTGCAACTAAAGATACCATAAATGCAGAGTTTATGATTATCACTGCCGTATTGCCATCTTTTATGTACTTCACAAGGAACCTGATACATATAACGAAGAACATAAAAAACGAAGCATTATATCCTGCTGTCGTGGTCCACGACGTCCTTACCGCAAATTTTTCGGAAGTCTCACGGACTGTGTCCTCACAGAAGGCGTCTATGACCTAATTCTCATTCTGTTCCTTCATCGACTGTTTCAGAACAAATTTCTTTGGATGCGGCGGAATAAACTCATCCGGTACGTACAAAAGCATCATTCGGATATCAGCTAAGAGCTCTTTGCATTTATAATAAAGTCCACGTTTTTTGTTCTCATGATTTTTCAGTGACAGCCGCCGCAGGTCGCGCAGCTTCCCGTGCAACCGGATTCCGGTATCTGACAGGTATCAGGATCCTCTCCGTTCGCACACATACTGATTATCTGCTGCATATTCGATACCAGCTTTTCAAGAGCCTGCTGTGCTCCGGTATATACTATCATCTTGGGATTCTTCATGACCTTCTGATATACAGCCTTAAGCTCTGTATCCAGCTCCTTTATGCTGTCAGAGTCAGGCTCCTCGGCGCTCATTGCAGTACCAAGATTTATACGTAGATCCTCAAATCTAGCAATATCCTCCTGCAGCTCCTTGTCCTCGTCGTTAGCCTGCTTTGCAAGCGTATACGCAATGAACCTATCGTCCTGCTGCAGAGCCTTTCCCAGCTCTCTTGTCATTTCCATAATATCCATTTCTTTCTTCTCCTTAAATCATTTTTAGTCATATCATATTTATACGGCCGAGGCAGGCTGACATTTGCCTTGCTGCCCCGAACCGTAAAAAATGCTGTTTTCACAAGTAAAATCAGATACAGTAATCAAAGTAGGCGCCTTTAATCTTCTCATCAGTACCGTCCGTGTGATAGAACCATGAGGTAGCTCCTGCTTCAAAATCTGACTGGTACACATCTACAAATTCTATATACTCTATTCCCTTTTCGTTGAAGAGGTCCTCATAGCTGTCGATATTATCAAAGTTGAACGAATAGGGCTCCTTTGATTTCTTCAGGACGCCGTCTTCCATTTTCATATATTCAAAGCTGCCTGCACCCATGTGTCCCCACGCCATTACCAGATCCCCCGTATCCTTTTCGTAGGCAAAGCTGGTGTGACCGCCTCCGATAAGACCGAGATCCTTAATCTCTCCCTCGCTGTCAAGAGTGAATACATTTATCGCAAAGTCAGCCTCACAGGTGCCACGCTGGAATATAAGCTCTGGTATGCCGTTTGCATCAAGATCGAGGAAGCCATAGCATATACTTACAAGACCGTTGTTTTCTTCTGCTACCCTTTCAAATTCTGACTTTATAAAACTCTGATATATAGCAGGGTACATATCCTGTATACCGCCTGCGGACACGTCTGCCTCGTGTGTAGTAGCCGAAGCTGTTTCCGTGTCAGCTGTTGCAGTCACAGCCTCCGTGGTGGTCGTTACAGCCTCTGTTGTGATATTCGCAGCTGTGCTCTCTGCTGTGGTGGTGACTGCTGCTGTTGTGGCATCATTATTTTCGTTTCCGTTGTTTGTTGTGTCCTGACAGCCTGTCAATACTGCGGCTGAAAGACATAAAACTGTTATTGCTTTTTTCATTTTACTGAATCCCTTTCTGTTATT
This sequence comes from Ruminococcus sp., assembly GCF_017650195.1. Classification (GTDB taxonomy): domain Bacteria; phylum Bacillota; class Clostridia; order Oscillospirales; family Ruminococcaceae; genus Ruminococcus. The sequence goes on from NZ_JAGCFH010000294.1 coordinate 3,449, forward strand.
TTTCCCGTTACCGCCCAGTTCATAGCGCCGGTTATCTCGACATCGACGAACTGCCCGATAAGGGAGCTTGCTCCTTCAAATTCTACTATTATGAACTCGCTGCTTTTTCCGGTCAGCCAGCCCTCCTTTTTCTTTGATACATCGTCAGCAAGTACACGCATAGTCCTTCCGATGAAGCGTTTATAGTGCTCCGTGGATACCTCCCGCTGCACCTCAAGCAGCTCTCTCATGCGTCTGCCTTTTTCCTCCTCGGAGGTGCTGTCCGGCATTTCTGCCGCTTTGGTACCGGAGCGCTTCGAATATATAAACGAATAAAGATTGTCATATTGGACATTTTTTACAACATCAAGTGTTGCTCTGAAATCCTCGTCGGTCTCATCGGGGAAGCCCACTATAAGATCAGTAGTAAGTGAAAAATCAGAATCTCTGTTGCGGATATAGTCCACTATCTCAAGGTAATCCTCTATGGTGTACCGGCGGTTCATTCGCGCAAGCACCTCGCTGCTGCCGCTCTGTACCGGCAGATGCAGATGCTTTGCCACTTTTTCACATTCGAATATAGCGTCTATCAGCTCCCTTGAAGCATCCTTGGGGTGGGAAGACATAAAACGTATCCAGAAATCACCATCTATCCTGTTAAGCTCACGAAGGAGCTGCGGAAAGCTGATATCTCCGCCTAAGTCCCTGCCGTAGGAGTTGACGTTCTGACCGAGGAGCATTATCTCCTTATAGCCATCACTGACAAGCTGTCTTACCTCAGAAATAATATCCTCCGGACGGCGGCTCCTCTCACGTCCGCGCACATAAGGCACTATGCAGTACGTGCAGAAATTGTTGCAGCCGAACATTATAGGCACAGAAGCCTTGAAACTGCTGCCACGCACCTGCTCAACCGCTTCAGAAAAATCGTCATATTCAGTTATATCCGCTGAGAAGCCTGCTCCCTTAAGGGTATCAAGGAGCAACTCGGGAAGTGCGCTTATCGCCGAAGTACCCATTACAAAATCCACCTGCGGATAGGACTTCTTTATTTTTTCAGCCACATGGCTCTGAGCGGTCATGCAGCCGGCTATGCCGATAATGAGTGAAGGCTTAAGCTCCTTCAGCTTCTTCATGCTGCCCACTATTCCGTAAACGCGATCCTCCGCGTTCTCACGAACCGCACAGGTGTTGAGTATTATCAAGTCGGCTTCCTGCTCGTCCTCCGTAAAGGAGTAACCCATTTTTTTCAGCAGTCCCTGTATCTTTTCGCCGTCTGAGACGTTGAGCTGACAGCCGAAGCTCCTGACATAGGCTCGCCGGGTATTGCTGCCCAATAAGCCGTTTATTTCACTTATAACTGCGGTATTGTCCTTCAATTCGCAGAACCTCGCCTTCCAAAAATCCTGTAATAAACTATTATATCATATTATACATTATAATGCAAGTACGGATTTGCTAAAGAGGGTACGAAAAAAAATATAAGAAATTTTCATTTTTCAATACACTTTTAAGAAATTTGTGATATAATGATAATATAAAGGCACAGATCATTACGCTACGGGAAAGGAGTCTGAAACATGAAAAAAAACAGAAAGACAGCAGCCCTGCTCTTTTCGGCATTCTTTATGGCTTTATCATTATTCTCCTGCCATGAGAAGCAGGAACCCGCAAAAGCCGGAGAGCTTAAGGTAACATTTTTCGACGTAGGAAAAGCTGATGCGATACTGCTTCAGTCCGAGACTGCAAATGTAGTCATCGACTGCGGCGAAAAGGGCGACGGAAAGAAGATAAGCAAGCTGCTTGAGGCTAGCGACGCTGACACTATAGACTACCTAATAATCACCCACTTTGACAAGGACCATGTAGGCGGAGCTGCAAAGCTCATAAGAGGCTTTGACGTAAAAAACGTGCTTACTCCCGACTATGACGGCACAGTGGAGGAATACGACAAATACAAGAGCGCCCTTGCGGAAAAATCCATAACGCCAATGAAGCTTACCGAGGACGTCTCATTTACTCTCGACGGCATAGACTATACGGTCTATGCACCTAAAAAGACCTTCTACGGCGAAGACGATGAGAACGACTTCTCCCTCGTCACAAAGGTGGTACACAACAAGAACACCCTGCTCTTCACCGGCGACGCTATGGAGCAGCGCCTCGACGAAATAATGGACATCGGCACATGCACTCTGCTGAAAGTCCCGTATCACGGCAGAAAGCTTGACAATATCACTGATTTTCTCAGTGCTGTAAAGCCTAAATGCGCGGTGGTATGCACTTCCATAGGCGAATTCTCCGGCAAGGTACAGGACGCTCTCAAAAAATCCGGAGCGACCACCTATGCCACCTGTTTCAACGGTGATATAACCGCCGTAAGCAACGGCACAACCATTGAAATGTCAGTCGAGCAGGGCTCTGCTCTATATTAACGCACTTCCGGCAGGACGTCCCTTTCTTTCAGGGACGTCCTTTTTATGCCGCGGATTTATTTGACGTGAGTGTTGCATTTTTTCACAGAGTGTGTTATAATAGATTGTAAGTGTGCATTTTGGCAGTTACAGGTACTGCCGGCACAAATAATTATTATGAAAAGAGGAAAACAAATGCCTGCAAATATTGTAGTCGGAACTCAATGGGGAGACGAAGGAAAAGGCAAGATCATAGATATCCTTGCTTCCCGTGCAGATGTTGTAGTCCGTTCACAGGGCGGAAACAACGCAGGTCACACAGTTGTAAATAACGGAGAGGTCTATAAGCTCCACCTTGTACCTTCGGGTATCCTTTACCCGAATGCCCTCAACCTTATCGGTGCAGGTGTCGTTCTTGATCCCAAAGACTTCATCGGCGAGCTTGATAACCTTGAATCAAGAGGTATAAAGACTCTCGGTCACTTAAAAGTCGACCCCCGTGCTCAGATCGTAATGCCTTGGCATATCGCTCTTGACGGTCTCTCTGAGGCTTTCCGCGGCGGCAAGGACATCGGTACTACAAAAAGAGGCATAGGACCTACATATATGGATAAATACGAGCGCTGCGGAATCCGTATGTATGATCTCGTTCATCCCGAGGTGCTGGCGGAGAAGATACAGTCCACAGGAAGGCTCAAAAACGAGATAATCACTAAGGTATACGGCGGAGAGGCATTTGACCTTGACGCTGTTACAAAGGAGTATACAGAGTACGGCAAGCGTCTTCTCCCATACATGGATGACGTTTCGGTGCTCACATTTGAAGCTCACAAGGCAGGCAAGACCATAATGTTCGAAGGCGCACAGGCTACTCTCCTCGATATCGACTTCGGTACATACCCCTACGTTACCTCCTCGCATCCTCTCTCGGCAGGCGTATGCGTAGGCACAGGCGTAGGTCCTAAGGTAATAACCAATATCATCGGTGTTGCAAAGGCTTATACCACCCGTGTAGGCAAGGGTCCATTCCCGACGGAGCTCGATGATGCAACAGGCGATCAAATAAGAAATGTAGGCGGCGAGTTCGGTACTACTACAGGCAGACCAAGAAGAACAGGCTGGTTCGACGCAGTCATAGTACGTCACTCCGTAAGAGTTAACGGACTTGACAGTCTCGCTATCAACAAGCTGGATACTCTCGCAAATATAGATACTCTCAAAATGTGCGTGGCTTATAAGAAGCCCGACGGCAGTGTTATAAAGGAATTTCCTCCAACTCTGGAGGAGCTCGAGGGCTGTGAGCCAATATACGAGGAATTCCCGGGCTTTACCGAGGATATATCCAAGTGTAGGAGCTTCGACGAACTCCCTGCAAACTGCAAGAGCTATATAGCCCGTCTTGAAGAGCTGGTAGGCTGCCACGTAAGCATGGTGGGCATAGGTCCTGACAGAGCACAGATACTTGAAAGGTAAATAATATGCGTTCAGCCGCTTCGGCGGCTGTTTGCTTATAAACAAGATATTTTTATCAATAACTGGGAGGTCGGCCATGAAATTCACTAAAAAACTCACAACAGCCGCAGCTGCGGCAGTACTTTGTGTAACATCAGCAACTCCGGCATACACAGCAGCAGAAACATCGGCTGTGGTATACGACGGTCAGGGAAATATCACTTTCTCTCTCGAAGTCAACGAAAATACTCCTCGCTTCGGCAGCGTTGACGAAGCGGCTGAATTCGTAAAGGCTCAGCTAAAGCAACACGTTACCGAGTTCGACCTGTTAGTCACTGACTGGGTACCGGCAGACGAAGATAACGACATAACAGACTGTATCAGCGAAAAACTCATCATTATAACCGATGACCCTACTGAGGGTCTGTACCTTTCACTCACAGCTAACATCACATGCGGCTGCCTTTATCCATCGGAGGGCGCATATGCCAAATATAACGTGGAATACTACAACACCCCCGAGGAAGAGGCGGAGCTCACAGAGATAATCGACAATCTCAAGGATACTCCGGAATATATTGCTGTGAAGGATTCTGACATATACGACAGGATACTCTGGGCTTACGATATCGTCGTATCAAATATGGATATCCACGAAGACCTTATGGACAGCGACTACTGCACCGCCTACAGCGCCGTGATAAAGAAGAAGGCAAACGAGTCCGGACAGGTGCATTTCCTCATAAGACTGCTTCAGGAAATAGGAGTACAGCCCATGCTGTATCTTACCAATCTCTCAAGCCTTTCTAACGACGGTATCGGCTGTCATCTCCTCGTTATGGCGAAGATAGACGATAAATATTATTTTCTCGACCCCGTATGGGATCATCTTATGGGCGGAAGTCAGCACCGCTTCTTCCTCAAGGGCTATGCAGACCTTGACAGTGAAAGCGACGGCAGCGATGAATTCACCCATATCCACCTCTTCCAGCTCTTTGATATCCCGATAGATGAGGCTATGCAGGATTCTGAAATGGCTCGCACAGCCTACATCAGATGTACCTATGGAGACGTGAACATAGACGGCGAGGTAAATGCCGTAGACGCTTCACTGGTGCTCAGAGAGTACTCCCTGCTCTCTGGTGAGACGCAGAGTGGAAGCTTCACCGATGCTCAGAAGAAAGCCGCTGATATCGACGAAAACGGCTTTGTAGACGCAGTTGATGCTTCCCGTATACTCTCATACTACGCTTATATTTCAACAATAGAAGAAGGAGTTGCTCCTGAAGGTATAAAGGAGCACTCTGTAAAATAAGCTCTTTATACAAAAGGAGGTCTTAATGTGAAATTCACTATAAAAACAGCTGCTCTGCTGTCGGCTGCCGTGCTTGCTTTCGCAGCTCCGGCACCACTATACGTGGCCGCTGAACAATCGTCCGTATCTGATGATGTGAAGGAGTATGTATGCTCCTCGGACAGTGAAGCAGCACAGATAATAAGACAGTCACTGAAAGATCATTCCGAAGAATTTACAATAGAACTTCCGGATAACGGCGAGGATCAGAAGGAAAAAGGCTTTCAATTGGTGTACGATGCCTTCGGCGAGACCGGCAGCGGAACCGATGGCGACTACCTGAGATTCTCAGTACACGGCTTCAAATGCAGCTTATCCAAGCTTGACGGGAAGCTTGTCATGAAGTACAGTTTTACCTACTATACCACCCTTGAGGAGGAAGCCACCCTGACAAAAAAGCTGGAAGAAGTTATGTCCGAAAATAATTTCAGCAGTATCACTGGCGACTACAACAAGATACGCAGCATCTATCAGTACATCACTTCAACAGTACAGTATTCCGAGGACGAGGAGGACGACTATGCCTTCACCGCCTACAGCGCGCTTATAAGAAAAAGCGCCGTATGTCAGGGAGTCACTCAGCTGCTCTACCGTATATACAACGACTGCGGTATTCCCTGCCGGATAATAGCTGGCAAGACCTACGATATAACAAACAGTATTGAAAAGGGAAATCATGTATGGCTGATAGTAAAGCTCGACGGACTGTACTATTACCTTGATCCTACATGGGACATGAAGTTCGGAGGCAAATCCTTCTACTACTTCCTAAAAGGCAGCTCTGACTTTGATTCCGCTGCACCGAGACTCATGCACAAGGCGACGAACGATAACCAGAAAACCTTCCCTGACTACAACTCGGAGAGTTTCGCTGCTGATTACCCCATATCCAATGAAGCCTACAAGACTCCGGAGTACTGCCCCGGTGACGTAAACGGCGACAAACTTATAGACGCAGTGGACGCATCACTCATTCTTGCGGAGTACGCACGCCTTTCCACAGGAAATTACAGCTCATTCAGCTCAACTCAGTCATTATATGCGGACGTTGACCGCAGCGGAACAGTTGACGCGGTGGACGCTTCCACAGTACTGGCATACTACGCAGTTGTATCAAACGAATCAGATATAACTCTTTCCGACTTTATAAAACTGGGTAAATAACATTTTTCACGTCCATGTCAATTGCGCAAGCGACTGTCTTCAACTGAAAAAATTATATTCCCGTAAAAATTCATTAACCGAGGTGTTTATTATGTATGATGAAAAGAACCCTGCAGGCGGTATCCCGGAAGAAATAGACTATACGCCCGATAATGCCAGAAAGGGCGCTCCCCAGGGCGTATCTGCCCCTGTTCTTGACGACTTCGGATATACCGCTCCTTCCGCAAGAAAGGACGGTCCCACAGGTGTTTCGGCACCAGTGCTCGACGATATGAGCTCCTACAGTCAGGGCTCTGAGAAAAAGGGTGCTCCCACGGGAGTATCAGCTCCCGTACTCGACGACGGAATGCAGTACACCGAAACAGCTGCCAGAAAGGGCGATCCTACTGGAGTATCAGCTCCTGTTCTAGACAACAGTGCTCCTTATATCCACGAAAAGCTCGTTCTCACAGACGAGGACATAATAAACGGTTTAACTCCCGATCTCAAAGCGCGGTTCGACGCGCTCCCTGCCGACAAGCAGCAGCAGATCATCGACATGAGGAGGACTCAGCTTGGCGCTGTAGCACCTGCGGAGGATATAAAAGCTCCTATACTCGACGAGGATAACTATACTCCTCCTTCGAAGAAGGAGGAGCAAAAGCAGCCTGAGGCTCCCATAGCCGCTCCTATACTGGATGACGAACCGGAGCCGCCAAAGTATAAGCCTAAATACGTAGACGAAGACCTTGAAAGAGCCAAGGCTGAGGCTTCAAAAAAAGCGGTGTCCTCACAACTCGTATCTGATCAGAAGGATTCTGAAGCAAGCCGCAGAATGATGCTGGAACTCAAGGAACAGGCTCGTCAGCAGCAGGCTGAAAAAGGCTTCCATATCGTATTAGTGCTTGCTGTGCTCGGCGTTATAGCAGCCGCTATGTTCTATATTTTCTATTCGGGAGCAGCCTCATTCCCATACAAGGGAGAGCTTGGCGGTATAAAGGCTGTAGTTGAGAACTCTTCTATCTATATCGCTGCTATAGTAGGTGTACTGTCACTTGCCCTCATAGCCGGTATCGGTGGTCTGAAAACTCTCACATCGGTTATCATGCTGCTTTTCGGTATAATCCAGATAGTGCCTGGTATAATGATGATACCACAACATGACGGAAACAGTGTGCTGAAAATAGTGTTCTATGCTGTTCCGCTCATACTCTCATGGGTAATATTCTTCATGCTTGCCAGCAGCGAAGAAGTTGGACAGTTCTTCAGCAGAAAAAAATAGCATAATATCTGACGGGCGGCGCAGTTCCGCCCGTTTTTTTTGCGTGCTCGATTCGGGGCAAAGCCCCTATGAATCAGGCCGTCGGTGACGCCTTCCTCCATTCTCAATTCTCCACTCTCTTTACATTCTGTTGCTGTAAGCGATGTACAATTATCGACTTTTTTAATAGTTAGTGGGTTTACGAGTGAAACGTAGCAAGCGGTCGAGCTGGCTTATATCGAATTAGAAAGCCATAAAGGAGTGAATGTGAGTCAGATTTTGACAGGTCTGTCGACTCACTCCTTTATGGCTTTTCCGTTATGCTACTGCTCTTCCTTTTTTATGCCAAATATCACTCTCAGCAATCCTGATATGAATCTTGGGCTTTTTATGACTACTATCTTCAATATGTACTCCCTCCTTTGATGATATACTCCATTATATTCATCAAAGGCGTTTTTGTTACTCTTTATCGGTGAGAATTATCAGCGCAAGGCCGTGATTTATGCGCAGTGAAGCCTTTTCACCCACTATTTCATTGCTTACTCCTATGGGGAAGGACTGAACCATAAGATAATCCTCAAGGGGGTATTTAACGCCGCGGAGATAGTCTATACCTATGGATTCCGAAAGTGCAAACACCGATATATAAATACTCTTGCCGCCACTCTTGTATGTAACATCGCCGTCATCCGGGCTCTGCACCGTAAGCACACTGTCTCCGAGTATCTTCAGGTCACAGCCCTGCTGCAGAGCATATATCATTGTCTGTATATTGGCTATGGAGTGCTCAAAGCGCTTCCCACCCAGAGCTCCGTAAAGCTCGATATTCTTGAAGCCGAGCTCTATTGCCTTCTTTACCGCCATAAGAGTATCAGTATCATCCTTTTCGGGTATACTTGCTATAACCTCGGCATCGTCAGGAAGCTTTTCGGTAAAAGAGTCGAAATCACCTGTAACGATATCCGGCTTTATACCGAATCTCCTTGCATTATACAAGCCGCTGTCAGCGCATATTATACAGCCGAAGCCGTCCCAGTAGCCTTTAGTATTATATGGCTCCCTGTCAGGCATATCTCCGCCGGCTATTATTGCACATTTCTTCATTTCAGTTCCCACTCCTTCAGCTGTTTTGCTTCCTCGTACATGGTCTTGTAGCTTTCGTGACGGCTGCGGGATATTTCTCCTCTCTCCACTGCCGCAACTACCGCACACCCCTTCTCGCATATGTGGGCGCAGTCTCTAAAACGGCACTCCTCCGTAAGTCCTTCAAACTCCCGGAAACAGCCTGCAAGCTCCTCCTTACGTATGATATCATACCGGTTGGTATCAAAGGTGGAAAATCCGGGTGTATCCGCTATATATCCGCCTCCGCTGAGCTTGTACAGCTCCGCGTGACGCGTGGTATGCCTTCCTCTGCCCAGCTTGCGGCTTATCTCTCCTGTGGCTATATTCAGTGTAGGATCGACAGCGTTGAGAAGAGTGGACTTTCCGGCTCCGGAATTTCCCGTAAAGGCACTTATTTGTCCCCGAAGCAGTTCCCTGACAGCTTCCACAGAGCTCTCGTCATCATAGCTGACCTCTGCCACATCTATGCCAATACCTCTATATATCTCGTGTATAGGCCGGCTGTCGCCAAGATCAGTCTTAGTGATGACCACCACTGGAGTTATTCCCTTGTACTCAGCTATGGCTATGAACTTGTCAAGTATAAGGTAATTCGGGGCAGGTTCACAGGTAGACACTATAAATATGAGCTGGTCAAGGTTTGCAAGAGGAGGTCTGATTATACAGTTTTTGCGTTCGGCTATATCGGCTATAACTCCGTTTTCCACCGTTACCCTGTCGCCGACGCAGGGGCTTATCCCTCTGTTGCGGAAAACTCCCCTCGCTTTGCACTCATATATACCGTCAGGGGACTCTACACTGTAGAGTCCCCCTAAGCATTTTATTATTATTCCGCAGAATTTATCTGCCATTATTAGTCGAACCACTCCCAAACAGTCATGCCGTTATCCTTTGTTACCCATGAACCATTAGTACCGGGCTCATAAGGAGTCCATGCATCAGGTGTCCTGTATTCACCGTTCTGTCCAGGTATCCTCTCTTCTGTAGAAGGCTCTGTTACATAAGCCTGCGTCGTTGTTGTTTCCACAGAAACTGTAGTGGCCACTGTTGTTGTCTGAGCAAAGCCGTTTACCTGAGTGAGGGCACCGAAGATATCCTCGGAATCAGTTGTATACCTTCCGCTTGCAAAGTCAAAAGTATACGTACCTAAGTGAGCTCTAATTGTGTTTGCGTTATTTGTAAGGTATGCCTCAGCCTTAACATTCTTGCCTGAACCCTTGATGTTTCTTGAAAGACTAGGCCACTCAGGACAGAGAACAGTACCAAGTGATTCAACCGAGGTCTTGCCCTTTTCGTCCTTAAGAACGATATCTACGCTGAATGTTCCCCTTGCGTCTGCTGGGAAGCTAAGTGAGAAGTCTACGCTTCCGTCAGGGATAGTACCGTCGCTGACATAGAGTATGATCTCGTCGCCTGCTGCTATAACTGTATCCTTTTCAGGCTCCTGACGTACAACGATACCCTCCTTCTCGTAGGATGGCTCTCTCTCTGTTTTTACTTTCAGGTTCTGAAATCCTGCCTTGACAGCTGCGTCCTTAGCAGTCATACCTACATAGTATTCCATTTTTATAGGCTCGGCGTTTGGTCCCATGCTTACATAAAGTATTACCTTTGAGCCCTTGGGGACCTCTTCACCCTCCTCGGGAGATGTCTTGATAACGTAATTAGGCTTTACCTCAGCGTCGGAGGTCTTTCTTATCTCAGCCTCAAGACCTCTTTCGGTAAGCTGCATCTTGGCAAGGTCCGCATTGAAATCCCTTAGCTTCGGCACCTCAACAGTCTGCATACCCTTACTTACAACGACCTTGCATACATCATGGGTCTTGAAAGGTTCGTCCTTGGCGATACTCTGCTTGATGATAACGCCCTCGTCAGCCTCGTTGTACTCTGTTCCGCTAACCTCTATATTGATGTCTTCGCCATACTTCTGACATGCTATATTGTAATCAATACCTACGAGCTCGGGCATCTTCTTTACATTCTTGCCAGAAACGTTTGAAATATAAGGTATGAGAAGCGATACTACAAATATTACAGCAACGATGATAACTACCACCACTATTGCAGAAAGCACTGGTATTACCAGTGATGAACGCTCTTCTTCCTCGTCATCGTCGTCGTCATCAGCGTTATAATTATTGTAATTGTCCGTATAAGCGTCGTTATACCTCTGGGATACTGAGCCGCCGGAAGAATATCCACCGCCTGCTCTGCCTGCTCCGCTGGCGCTTCCTGCCAGTGCAGCAGCAACTGCCGGAGCCTTAGCCTTTGAGGCGTAGGCATTGGCAACCTCCTGTCTGCTCTCGGACTGTACCTCTGTACCTGCATTGCTGTCAAGGATATCCTCAGGCTCCTCGTCCTCCTCGGCATAGTAACCGAAGGATATATGTGGGTCTGCCTTGAAGGCTTCGATATCGCTTATCATCTCGGCAGTAGTCTGGTATCTATCCTCGGGAGCCTTTTCCATAGCTCTGAGCACTATCTCCTCAAGGCCGTCGGGAATATCGGGATTGATAGCCCTCGGACGCTCCGGGATATCATGCATGTGCATAACTGCGATAGCAACGGGATTATCACTGTCGAATGGCTTTCTGCCGGTAAGCATCTCGTACATCATTGCTCCTACCGAGTAGATATCACTCTTGGCATCAGTAACGTTTCCGCTTGCCTGCTCGGGGCTTATATAGTGAACGCTTCCGATGGCCTGATCGGTAGCTGTCTTTCCTTCCTCACGTGCGAACTTTGCAATACCGAAGTCCATGACCTTGATAGTGCCATCGGTGAACATCATGATGTTCTGAGGCTTGATATCGCGATGAACTATGCCCTTGTCATGAGCATGCTGGAGGGCTCGGAGTATCTGTATAACAAAGTGTACCGTATCCTTCCATGTAAGGACCTTTTCCTCCTCAATGTACTCCTTCAGCGTAATACCGTCGATATATTCCATAACGATATACTGTATCTTCTCGGAGAAGCCTACGTCGTATATCTTAACGATATTAGGATGAGAGAGCACTGCGATCGCCTTTGACTCGTTCCTGAAACGACGGAGGAACTCTTCGTTCTCAGCAAATTCCTTTTTCAGTATCTTGATAGCGATTGTTTTGTTGTCGATAACGTCAACGCCTTTATATACCTCTGCCATACCGCCGACGCCGATAAGCTCTGTTATTTCATACCTTCCGTCGAGCTTCTTGCCAATATTCTTGTCCATTTCCTTTCCTCCTGCATTAGTCAGAAATCACCGCGACGGTAACATTGTCACGGCCGCCCTTGGAGAGCGATAATTTGATAAGTTCGTCTGCAACGTCATCAAAATCGGAATTAAGTATGACATTGTATATTTCATCGTCGCTGCAATAGCCCGAAAGGCCGTCCGAGCACAGCAGCAGACTGATCTTGTCCTCATAATCGAGCATAAACGTGTCAGTAAGCACTGTTTTTTCAACGCCTACCGCTCTTACGAGCATATGCTTCTGAGGGTGTACCTCCATTTCCTCCTCGGTTATCTTACCCTGTTCAAAGAGCACCGAGGCTACGTTATGATCGGTAGTGATCTTATATAAGCCGGTGTCGGTTATCAGATAGGCTCTGCTGTCGCCGACGTTGGCAATGAAGGCTGTTTTGTTGGTGACGAAGGCAGCAACACAGGTCGTACCCATGCCGAAGTTCTTGAAATCGAACCTTGCCCGCGTATATATCACGGAATTTGCTGCCGAGACTGAGGAGATAAGGAGCTTGCGGATATCCTCGTCATTCAGGCTTTCCTTGTAGTCAGCCGAGAAGCGCTGAAAGAATTCCTCCACAGCAAGCTCTCCCGCTTCCTTGCCTGCGCGTTCGCCGCCCATACCGTCGCATACGACGGCAAGTACATTATGGCCGAAATATTCGCATCTTACCGCGTCCTGGTTTTCCTCCCGGGCAAGACCGATATCCGTGCCGTAGCGAAACCTCAAGTATCCGCACCCCCATTCTGTTTGCTTTGTTTATCGGCGTCTCGTCTCAACTGACCGCACGCCGCTTCGATATCACTACCGAGAGTTCTTCTCACGGTAGCGTTTATCCCCCGCCTGCCCAGCTGCCTTGCGAATTCGGCAACTCCTGAGCGGGCTGTGTGATAATTTCGTTCCCTAACCTTATTAACGGGGATAAGGTTAACATGGCAGTTCATACCGCGAAGCAGCTTCGCAAGCTTATCGGCATCTGCCGCGGACGAATTCACATCGTCGATAACGGCGTACTCAAAGGTGACACGCCGTCCCGTAGTATCAATATAGTATCTACAAGCCTCAATAAGGCTGCTGAGATCGTATTTTCTGTTTACAGGCATAATAGCGCTCCTGCCCTCGTTGTCCGCACAGTGGAGCGAAACTGAAAGGGTTAGCTGTAACTTTTTATCAGCCAGCTCGTAGATACGCGGTACTATGCCGCAGGTTGAAAGAGATACATGGCGAAGGCTCATATCGTTTCCATCCTTGTGGGACAGCAGGCTGAGGAACTTCATGACATTTTCAAAGTTGTCAAGAGGTTCGCCGATACCCATGAGCACAACTCCCGAGACCTTTTTACCCGAATCGCGCTCCGTCTCGTAGATCTGAAGCAGTATCTCCGAGGGAGCAAGGCTCCTTACGTACCCTGCGATGGCAGAGGCACAGAAATTACAGCCCATTTTGCAACCCACCTGAGTTGAAACACAGATACTGTATCCGTAGCTGTATTCCATAAGGACAGTCTCCACAAAATTGCCGTCAGAAAGCCTATAAAGATATTTTACCGTATTATCTATAGCAGATTCAAGCTTTTTCTGCATAAATAGTCCATTTATACAAAATTTTTCTTTCAGAGTACTGCGCAATTGGATAGATATATCAGTCATTTTGTCGAAATCAAGGACTCTTTTCACATGTAGCCACTGAAATACCTGTTTAGCACGGAATTTCTTTTCACCGAGACCAGCGAGGATATCTTCCAGTTCTGCCAGATCAAGACTGAGGATATCGGTCTTTTCCAATATATCACCTTACTTTTCTGAATTTGGAAATAAAAAAGCCGCTGCCGTATTCAGGCGGCATAAGAGTTGCCATAGTTCCGAATCTTCGACCGAGCATATCCGGCAGCTCAACCGCTTCTATTTCGGTATGTTCCCGGAGAAGCCTTTCACAGACCTCCTCGTTCTCGGCTTTCCTCACCGTACAGGTAGAATAGACGAGAGTACCGCCGGCTTCAAGATAACTGAGCGCGTTGCTCACTATTTTATATTGTATATCCGGGAGTCCCGCAAAGTCCAAAAAGCTCTTGTACTTTATCTCCGGCTTGCTGCCAATGACTCCCAGTCCCGAACATGGGACATCGCAGAGTATCTTGCTGAACTTGGGAAGTTCAGCATTGAATTTTGAAGCGTCTCCTGCCGCTGCCCTTATATTGGTAAGGCCAAGTCTCTCAGCGCCCTTCCGTATGAGCTCCGCACGCTTTTCGTGAAGGTCGAAGGCGTATATCTCGCCCCTGTCGTTCATGAGCTCCGCCATAGTGAAGGTCTTGCCTCCAGGAGCCGCGCATATATCAAGGACTCTGTCCTGCTCAGAGGGAGCCAGAGCCTGACAGCACAGCTGCGAAGCAAGTCCCTGAACGTGAAAAAAGCCCTTTTTAAAGGCATCTGTCGCGGTGACATCTCCGCTCTGCACTGCAAAGCAGCTATCGCTGAGCTTTTCAGCTTCAATTCCGCCAAGAGCCGAAAGAAATTCCTCTTCTGTACATATAATCGTATTGAGCCGTAGATATGTGACAGATTTTTCAAGAGAAGCTGAAAGGAATCTCTCCGCAGTCTCGCTGCCGTAATCCTCAGTAAGGCTTTTTACAAGCTCCTCAGGTGCCGAATACTTCACAGAAGCAGCCATTGTACTGTCCTTTGGGAGCTTAAGCTCCTTTCCGCTGCGGATAAAGTTGCGCAGGACTGCATTCACCATTCCCGAGGCGCTTGTCTTGCGGAATTTCTTCGCAAGTGCTACGCTCTCGTTTACTGCAGCACTGTCAGGCACACTGTCCATGTACATTATCTGATACACGCCGCAACGCAGTATATTGAGGACTATGCTGTCCAGCCTGTCTATAGGACGTGAACTGAGTCCGCTGATTATATAGTCAAGGGTGATTCTGCGCTCGATAACGCCGTAGTATACAGCCGAGCTCAGCTTCCTTCCCCTTTCGTCAAGGTCTGAGTTCTTCAGACCGCTGTCCAGCTGCAAATTGGAATAGCTGTCGCTGACGAATGTCTTGTCGAGTAGCTTTACAGCAAGATACCGAGGGTCTGTCATTATCTTCTTCTTACTGAAAGGAGAAGTCTGAGAAGCTGGAGGAGAGAAGATACAAGACCTGCAACATAGGTAAGAGCCGCTGCCTTGAGTACCTTCTGTGCATGAGGCACCTCAGCCATTTCGAGTATACCGTCGCGTTCAAG
>NZ_JAGCFH010000295.1 GCF_017650195.1 Ruminococcus sp.
AGAGTTTGATCTTATGCTCGCTTCGGAGAATATCCCTAAAAATGAACTGAAGGACTACGAAAAATCAATTATTAATTTCTATCCTGTATTTGAAAAGTCATATATGTTTGGCGTTGCTGACGGGACAGTGCGCGAGCTACCAAACATAAAGCTGTTTTACCTCTCCTATGCCCATGCTCTTCAGGAACTCAGCAAAAAGCTCACACAGGGCGAGCTCCTTCCGGGAGACGATTTCTCATTTGCAGAAGAAGAATTAAGTACTATTATCGAATCCGCAGTCTTTTTCCTCAGAAAGGAATGAGGCTTTATGGAGAAAAGAAAAACAGCTTCCAATAAAGTGTTATGGATCTTTGCAATAGGTCAGCTTGGCTGGTCGCTGCTTTCAGGCATTATTGCCAACTGGCTCGTTTTCTTCTACCAACCTAGTCAGGAGGAGTTAACAAAGGGTCAGATTCTCTTTATCCCTAAAGGTACATTTATCGGTCTGACAGCCATCGGAGTTATAACAGCTTTCGGACGTATCTTTGATGCTGTCACCGATCCTCTCATCGCAGGTAAATCGGACACATTAAAGCACAGGCTCGGTCGACGCATACCATTTATGCGTTTTGCAGCTATCCCCTTCGGAGTTGTGACGGTACTTATGTTCATATCTCCGTTTTCACCAGGAAGCAAGGGAAATGCTGCCGCTCTTTTCATATTCGCCATGCTTTTCTATTTCTGCATGACCTGCTACTGCACACCTTACAATGCACTTATTCCTGAGCTTGGCAGCACTCAAAATGCAAGGATCAATCTCTCAACATTTATCTCTGTAACATACTTTTTTGGTACTGCTATTGCTTACCTTGTACCCAATATTGCAGGTATCTTTATTGACAGTATGGGCTATGCAAACAGCTTCAGAATAACTGTCGCTATCCTATCAGTAGTCGCAGTTATCTGTATGATGATCCCAGCATTTCTGATAGACGAAAACCTGTATGCTGACACTACTCCGAGCCAAAGCTCTGCTTTCAGCTCTCTGCTGTCTACCTTCAAAAACAAGGAATTTCGTACATTCGTATGCTCTGATATTCTTTACTGGATAGGACTTACGCTGTTTCAAACAGGTCTGTCATTCTATATCACAGTACTGCTCGGTCTCGATTCAGGCATGACATTCCCTCTGTTTGTGACAATGACTGTGGTATCACTTCTGTTCTATCCATTAGTTAATATACTCTCAAAGAAGCTTGGAAAGAAGAAACTTATTGCATTTGCATTCCTTTTCTTCTCATTCGCCTTCCTTGTCACATCAGGGGCAGGACTTATTGATATACCGGCTTTGGCTTACGGTTTTGTCATAGCTGTTCTTGCAGCTCTCCCCATGGCTATACTCGGCATACTTCCGCAGGCTGTGGTTGCTGATATTTCAGAAGCCGACAAGCTCGATACCGGAGAGAGTCGTCAAGGTATGTTCTATGCTGCCAGGACTTTTGCATTCAAACTCGGGCAGTCCCTTGCTATGCTCATATTCACCAGTATGGTACTTATTAATTCAGAAGTTCCAAAGGGAGAATCCGGTTACGGTCTCGGATACAGGATAACAGCTGTTACAGCAGCAGTACTGTGTCTTCTCGGAGGAATAGTATTCCTGAGATACAACGAGAAAAAGATAATCTCCCGTATAGAGGAGGAACAGAAAAATGCTTAAATTCAAATCTCTGCAGTTCCTATATAAGGACGGCGAAAGCGACTTCATGGCTATAACATCGAGCTCCCTGCGCAATGATAAAATGGAGCTTGATATAAAAATAGAAGGAGATATTTTTTCAGTAAATATCAAAGCAATCGATACAATAACTATACAGAAGCTTTGTGCAGAGTTTGAATATGAATTCAGTGAGGGAGAAAAGATCTTCCTCAACGGATACCAGTCATGGACGGATTCCGTAGAGCATGACATAAACGGAAAAATGCGCGGTATATGCCATATTCCCTCTGCAATAAGGGAAAAGTATGCCTTTTCACAGTACGGCGACTATAATTTCAGCGAGTACGGCGATGATATGCACGGTTGGTCTTATGGCTATATAAGGACTGAGGAGCTATACTGCTTCATAGGTTCCCTTGCAGAAAATACCGGATTTACACAAATAATAACCCACGTTGGCAAAGGGTTGATAGCCCTGAAAAAGGATTGCGCCGGAATAGATATAACCGGAGAATGGTGCGCTCTCAAGCTCATTCTTACCGAAGGTAGCGAAAAGGAAGTATTCGACAGATACTTCAATGCTCTCGGCATAAAGCCAAGAGATAATATAAAGCCTATATTCGGATATACAAGCTGGTATAATCATTATCAGGATATAAGCAAAGATACTATAACAGACGATCTGAACGGTATAAACTCACTTACCTACACGGCTGATGTTTTTCAGATAGACGATGGCTGGCAAACTGCTGTAGGAGACTGGCTCTCAGTCAACAGTGAAAAATTTCCGGGCGGAATGAAAAAAATTGCAGACCAAATAAGCGATGCAGGTCTTATCCCCGGTATATGGCTGGCACCCTTTATTTGTGAGGAAAGCTCCGAGATTTTCCGAAAAAGCAAGCATTGGCTGATTGACACGGAAGATGAAGATTTTGTCAGAGGCGGCTCAAACTGGAGCGGCTTCTACGCTCTCGATATCAATAATCCAGAGGTCAGGGAGTATATCAAGTTCGTAATCGAAACTATAGTAAATGAATGGGGCTATAAACTTCTTAAACTAGATTTCCTGTATGCTGCCTGTATAGTTCCTAGGAAGGATAAAACGCGTGGACAGCTTATGGCAGAAGCCATGAAATTTATTCGTGAATGCGCAGGCGACGCGCTTATACTCGCCTGCGGAGTTCCGCTTGCTTCAGCCTTTGGTCTGGTAGATTACTGCCGTATCGGCTGTGATGTCAGTCTCGACTGGAACGATAAGCCACACATGAGATTGATGCACAGAGAACGTATAAGTACTAAAAATTCAATACTGAATACAGTATTCCGGAGACAGCTCAACGGACGTGCGTTTCTTAATGACCCGGACGTTTTTCTTCTTCGCCCGTGTAATAATTCCCTCTCCGACAAGCAGAAAAAGTGCCTCGCAGAGGTAAATGCCCTTATGGGAAGCGTACTTTTTACTTCTGACAACTTCTATGATTACGGAGAAGCCGAGATCAAGGAACTGTCAAAGATACTAAAAATTAGAAATGCAGAAATAATCTCTGCAGACCTTGAGGATGATATACTGACTCTTAAATTCAGTATAGACGATAAAAAATACATAAAACGTTATGGTATATAAGCTAAAGGCTGACCTTCAAAAGAAAGTCAGCCTTTATTACAGGAAATATACGTCGTTTTTTCGTACAGTATACTATTATATAAACAAAGGGAGTGATCAAACTGAAAAAAGATCCTGAAATAAAAAAGTATATCTTCTTTGTTATATGTTCAGTTATAGCTATTGGAGCAGCAATTTTCTACTTTATTATTACAGGTAAAAAGAAAAATACTCCCGCTATGATTATTGATAGGAATAAAGATCTTGAACTCGAAAATACAGATAATTCCGATACTGCTTCAATACACCCAAACACGTCAGCCATGACAAGCAAGGTTCCAACAACCGATCCTACGACATCAGTAGAAATTACTGAACCTGAATTTATCATGATAGATATCAATTCAGCAGATAATGAGGAACTTAAAAAGTTGAATGGTATTGGTCAAAAGCTTGCAGCAGAGATAATAAAGTACCGTGAGGAAAACGGAAATTTTATGAATATAGAGGAAATAACCAATGTAAGCGGTATCGGTAAAAAGTTATTTACAGGTATACGCAAACATATATACGTTGTTAATCCGGAATATCCTGAAATTTCTTAAACATTAAGCGACATAATTGAATATTTGATAATAAAATAAAAGACTACGCATCGCGTAGTCTTTTTCAGTGGGCCATTAGGGACTCGAACCCCAGACCGTCCGGTTATGAGCCGGATGCTCTAACCAACTGAGCTAATGGCCCTTAAATATGACCGGAAGCCTTTGTAAGCTTCCGGTCGTATATATAATGTCGGCACTGATTTAGTTTCCCGGGCCGTCACCAGCCAAGTATCGTCAACGCGAATGAGCTTAACTTCCGTGTTCGGAATGGGAACGGGTGTGACCTCATTGCCATAAGCACCGACTAATATAAACTTTTGAAGGAAT
>NZ_JAGCFH010000296.1 GCF_017650195.1 Ruminococcus sp.
CCAGAATACATACTTCCACCCATAGACCTGCTCACCCGTCCAGAGATACATTCAAACCGCTCCGAGGCTGTAGAGGAAATGCGCGAAAAGGCAGAGGTCATAAAGAACACCCTGCTGAGCTTCGGCGTTGCTGTAAAGATAAAGGATATATTTCGCGGTCCCTCCATAACCCGTTACGAGATACAGCCTGGCCCCGGAATCAAGGTCTCCAAAATAAAGGGACTTGAGGACGATATTGCTCTCAGTCTTGCGGCACAGGGCGTCCGTATAGAGGCACCTGTTCCTGGAAAGGCAGCTGTAGGCATAGAGATACCGAACTCAACAAAGGATACAGTAACTCTCCGTGAAATGATAGGCTCTCCCGAATTCAGGGACTCAAAAAGCAAGCTATCATTCGCTGTCGGCAAGGATATTACAGGAAATATCATACTCGGAGATATTGCAAAGATGCCCCATGTAATAATCGCAGGCACCACTGGCTCCGGTAAATCCGTCTGCACCCGTTCTATCATTATGAGCATACTCTACAACGCAACCCCCGACGAAGTAAAGCTCATACTCATAGATCCGAAGATAGTAGAATTCAAGATCTTCGAGAACATACCTCATCTTCTAATACCTATCGTCACAGACTGCAAACGTGCTTCCGGTGCATTGTGCTGGGCTGTTAACGAAATGATGCGCAGGTACAATATATTCGCAGAGGCAGGCGCAAACGACCTCCGTTCCTACAACGAGCTTGCAGAGGTTGACGGTGATCTTGCAAAAATGCCGCAGATAGTTGTATTCATAGATGAGCTGGCTGATATGATGCTTGTAGCAGGCAAGGACGTTGAGGACTATATCTGCCGTCTCGCACAAATGGGACGAGCCGCAGGTATGCACCTTGTAGTAGCTACACAGCGTCCTACCACCGATGTTATAACAGGTCTTATAAAAGCCAATATACCGAGCCGTATCGCGCTTTCTGTAAAGTCGCAGATAGACTCGCGCACCATAATAGATATGGCAGGAGCGGATAAGCTCCTCGGAAACGGCGATATGTTATATATGCCTATAGGAGCCGGCAAGCCTGTCCGCGTACAGGGATGCTTCTCGTCAAACGAAGATATAGCTGAGACTGTTCGCTTTATCAAGGCTCAGGAGGAAGTAAAATATGATCCCGATATCGCGCGTGACGTAGAAATGTTCTCGACCCAGTCACAGAACGGTGCAGCAGCCACAGACGGCGGTTCTTCTGTAGGTTCAGGCAGCGACGAGGATCTTGTGGAATCGGCTATAAAGGTTGCTGTGGAAGCAGGACAACTCTCCACATCTATGCTGCAAAGGAAGCTCAAACTCGGCTACGCAAGAGCAGCTCGTATCATGGACGAACTGGAGGAGCGCGGCGTTATCGGACAAAGCGAGGGCGCAAAGCCGAGAAGAGTGCTCATGTCAAAAATGCAGTACGACGAGTGGAGACTCCGAAGAATGGATGAATAAATCATAGTTTTACGAAGCAAAATTATGATTTAAGCGAGTAGTAAGTAAATAATTAAGAGTAAAAATAGCTCGTTGCATAATATTACTTACTACTCACTCCTCTTACTTACTCAAATCAAAATTCAGCTTTGCTAGATTTTGATTTACAGGAGATGATACCATGTACGAGGGCTTTCTGCCTACAACAAAAAAAGAAATGGTCGAGCTTGGGATAGAGCAGTTTGATTTCATATACATAACAGGCGACGCCTATGTTGACCACCCGAGCTTCGGCGCGGCTATAGTCACAAGGCTAATTGAGAGCATGGGATTTACTGTTGGTATCATCTCTCAGCCCGACTGGCACAGCGACCGCGATTTCCGCCGCTTCGGCGTTCCGAGGTACGCTTTTTTAGTCACCGCAGGAAATATCGACTCGATGGTTGCTCACTATACCGCCGCCAAACGCAAACGTTCCGATGACGCCTATACAGCAGGCGGTGTTGCAGGGAAACGCCCTGACCGCGCTGTTATCGTCTACTGTCAAAAGCTCCGTGAGTACTTCGGAGACATACCAATAGCTATCGGCGGCCTGGAGGCTTCCCTCCGCCGCTTTGCGCATTATGACTACTGGGATGACGCTGTACGCCCCTCTGTACTTCTCGACAGCGGTGCTGACCTGCTGATGTACGGCATGGGCGAGCATCAGGTGCAAGAGCTTTGTACCCGTCTTGCAAATGGCGAAAATATACGCGATATCCACGATATCCGTGGTACCTGTTATCTTACGGAGCCTGTGAATACGCCTATCGGCGCAGCTCAGTGCCCTTCCTTTGAACAGGTGCGCGACAACAAGCTTGAATACGCAAAGGCGGTAAAGATACAGTACGACTGGCAGGACGAGGTCTACGGAAAGACCGTGATACAACGTCATGGCAAGCTTATGCTGGTACAGCTGCCCCCTGCCTACAGTCTCACTACTGAAGAGTTGGATCACATATATTCTTTTCCATACACACGTGCCATACACCCATCCTATGAGGCTTTGGGCGGCGTCCCAGGCATAGAAGAGGTACGCTTTTCCATAACTCACAATCGAGGCTGCTTCGGATACTGCAATTTCTGCTCGATAGCCCTTCATCAGGGCAGGCGCATAACCGTCCGCAGCGTTGAATCCGTTCTAGCAGAGGCGGAGAGGATAACCAAGATGCCTGATTTCAAGGGCTACATACACGACGTCGGCGGTCCTACTGCAGACTTTCGCCGCCCCTCATGTGACAAGCAGCTCTCAAAAGGACTATGCATGGGCAAGAAATGCCTTGCTCCAACCCCGTGTCCTGCGCTGAAGGTTGACCATACGGAGTATCTTTCCATGCTGAGGAAGATACGGAAGGTCAAAGGCGTGAAGAAGGTATTTATTCGCTCAGGCATACGTTACGACTATTTAATAGAGGACAAGGACGATGAGTTCATGAAAGAACTCATAATGCACCACGTAAGTGGTCAACTCAAGGTAGCTCCCGAGCACTGCTCGGCGGTAGTCCTCGACAAAATGGGGAAACCCCATATAGAAGCCTACAAGCGCTTCCAAAAGCGCTTTTACGAGATAACAAAGGGTATGGGGAAGGAGCAGTACCTTGTCCCCTATCTTATGTCCTCACACCCCGGAAGCACCCTTAACGCAGCGATAGATCTTGCTCTCTTCCTTAAAGAAAACAAGATACGCCCCGAACAGGTTCAGGACTTTTACCCTACTCCGGGCACTATATCCACAGCTATGTTTTACACGGAGCTCGACCCTTATACCCTTGAAAAGGTCTATGTTCCGAAGTCTCCCAAAGAAAAGGCTATGCAGCGTGCTCTGCTACAGTATTTCCGCCCTCAGAACAGAGAGATAGTTCTTGAAGCTCTCAAAGCCGCAGGACGACGCGACCTTATAGGTTCTTCACCGAAATGTCTGATAGAGGGAGACTCCCGAGTACAGGGCAATACTCCCCGGAAGGGCGGTGACAAGTCTTGGCAAAATACTTCAAAGACACAGAAAGCTTCGTTCAGGCAGCCGGAGAAAAATACCGGCTCACCCCGTACCAGAAGCAGCTTCTCCGTGAGCTCGCAGAAAAACGGGAAGAAGAACGGAAACAACGGAAAAAGGAAGCACTGAAAACTATAGGCAGTCTGCTTATCGTAGCAGTGTTGCTCCTCGCAGGCTGGCTGTACTTTCATAAGAAGCCGGAGCCATTTCCAAATAAGGACAAGCTTGAAATGCATTTCATAGACGTGGGACAGGGAGACTGCACATTTATAGCCGCAAACGGCATGACCATGCTTGTTGACTGCGGTGAATACGAAGTGTCATCTGATGTCATCAGCTACCTAAAAAGCCTAGGCGTAATCAGGCTTGATTACGTCGTGGCAACTCATCCCCACTCAGACCATATGGGCGGAATGGCCCGTATAATTAGGGTATTCGACATCGGCGAGGTTATAATCCCGCATATTCCCGATGATCAGCTCCCCACAGCGGTATTCTTCGACAAGTTCCTTGAAAGCTGTGAGGACAGAGGACTCAGCCTTACGGAGGCAACCCCCGGCATGGTACTCGAACTTGGCAGAGCAAGGGCAGAGATAGTATCTCCTGCCGACATCAAATATGAGGACCTTAACAATTACTCTGTCAGCCTACTCATAACACACGGCAGCAACAGTTTCCTGCTCACAGGAGACTGCGAGGCAGAAGCCGAATACGCAATGCTTGAAAGCGACAGACTTCAAAAGGTCACGCTCTACAAGGCTGGCCATCACGGAAGCTCCCGTTCATCAACATATGAATTTCTCAAAATGATACGTCCGAAAAATGCTGTGATATCATGCGGCTTTGAGAATCCCTACGGTCACCCCTCGAATATCACTCTGAAAAGACTCCAGGAGTATACCGATAAGATATACCGCACTGATATCTGCGGAAATATCGAGGCTGAGTCTGACGGAAGCACATTGACTATCACCTGCGAAAGGGAAATAAAATGACTGTAATAGACAGATTTGAAGGCGAATATGCCATTCTTGTGAGTGAAAACGGCAGAATCAGTATCCTGAGGGAGCAGCTTCCGCCGGAAGCCGCCGAGGGAGATGTGCTGATTTGCAAAAACGATTCCTACCTGATTAATAAAGAAGCCACCTCAAGAAAGCGCCGTCAGACGCGGGCAAGAATTCGTAAGCTTATAAAGGAAGACAAGCAATGACTGATATCATAATCATAGGCGGCGGTGCAGCTGGCTGCTTTGCAGCTGTAAATGCAGCAAGGTTCGGGAAATCCGTACTGCTATTTGAGAAAAACGAAAGGCTGGGCAGAAAGCTCCGTATTACAGGCAAAGGACGCTGCAATGTCACCAATAACAGCTCTGCAGAGGAGCATATAAAGAATATACCCGTAAATTCACGATTCATGTATAGCTCATTTTCCTGCTTTGATTCGGAGAGTACCATGAGCTTCTTTGAGGAACTGGGCGTACCGCTGAAAACCGAGCGTGGAAACAGGGTTTTCCCTGTCAGCGACAAAGCGGACGATATCGCCGACGCTCTTGCAAAGGAAATGAAAAAGCTGGGCGTCAAGGTCATAAACAAGCGCGTATCAAAGATACTCACGAAAAACGACGCTGTCTGTGGAGTTACAGCAGGTGGAGAGGAATACTCATCTCAGTCGGTGCTCATAGCCTGCGGCGGCAAGTCCTATCCGGCAACCGGCTCAACCGGAGACGGCTACACCCTTGCCAAGGCTCTCGGTCATACTGTAACAGAACTCAAACCAAGCCTTGTTCCTCTCGTTTCACCGGATAAGTTCTGCACAGAGATGATGGGACTTTCCCTACGCAATGTCACCATAGACCTTATGAACGAAAACAAGTCCATATATAGCGAAATGGGAGAAATGCTCTTCACCCACTTCGGAGTATCCGGACCTCTCGTTCTCAGCGCCAGCTCACATATACGGGATATGCAGCCAAATAAGTATCGGCTTTTGATAGACCTTAAACCAGCCCTGTCTCCAGAGCAACTCGATGCAAGGATACAGCGCGATTTTGCTGACAACCTCAACCGTGACTTTCAAAATGGCATCAGAAAGCTCCTTCCTGCGAAGATGATACCCGTTGCGGTACGGCTGTCAGGAATAGCTCCCGAGCGCAAGATAAACGGCATAACCAGGGAGGAACGGCGAAAATTCGGAGAACTTATAAAGCATTTCCCAGTGAGGATATCTGGCTTTCGCCCCATAGACGAGGCTATTATCACAAGCGGCGGCGTCTCAGTAAAAGAGATAGACCCGAAAACTATGGAATCAAAGCTAGTAAGTGGTCTGTACTTCGCAGGAGAGGTCATAGACGTTGACGCTTATACCGGCGGTTTCAACTTACAGATAGCTTTTTCGACCGCTTACATGGCGGCTGTTAATATGTAATTACATAGTCATGACAGAAAGGGATCAAAATGGGTTGTTTAGGTAATTTATTATGGCTGATATTCGGCGGATTTTTCGCAGGGCTCAGCTGGCTGGCAGTGGGGCTGCTGTGGTGTATTACCATAGTCGGCATTCCAATAGGAAAGCAGTGCTTCAAAATGGCGCAGCTGTCATTTGCTCCCTTTGGCAAGGAAGTAGAATACGGCGGCGGTCCGATAAGCTTAATAGTCAATATACTCTGGTTGCTTTTCGGAGGACTTGAAATGGCGGCAGGCTTTGCAGTATCAGGCCTGATACTCTGTATCACCGTTATAGGCATACCCTTCGGGATGCAGATGTTTAAGCTGGCAGGACTCGCCCTCATGCCCTTCGGTGCAAAGGTGAAATAAGTGCTATGAAAAATGACTTTTCGCGAACATTTTTCCGCTATGTGTTTGAATTCACAGCCGCAGGCTTTGCAGGCTGGATATACGAGGTTGCTACGGTCTGGATAATGTACCGTTATTTTGACAACCGAGGTATGCTACACCTGCCAGTGATACCAATATATTCTTTCGGAGCCTTTTTACTGCTGACTCTACTACGCAGAAAGAGAAATCCCTTCTTTATATTTGTAACTGCCACCGTTATCACTACGGTATTTGAGCTTGCTGCCTCATATCTTCTGGAATTCATATTCCATGAGCAGTTCTGGACATACAAGAACTGGTACTTTTCCATATTTGACAGGTCGAGCCTGATATCGAGCTCTATCTTCGGTATCATGGCTGTAGGGTACTTTTACATGCTTCACCCCCTTTCAAAGAAGCTAAGCGAAAAGCTTCCGGAAGCAGTATGCTTCGGCGCAGGTACCTTCCTGTCCGCCGCTCTGCTCACAGACGCAGTTCTATCCATTTCGGAACATCTTAAAAAGTAATGGGGATATAACCTTTTTTGTTGGTCGAGGGCAGACGGACGTTTGCGTAACTGTCCTGAACCACAAAAAATATTGTTAATCCAAGTAAATCAGGGCAAGCGCCCTTCAATAAAGGAGTAAAAACAATGAAAACTGTAAACATTGCAATCGACGGACCTGCCGGCGCAGGAAAAAGCACTATAGCGAAAATGGTATCAAAGCAGCTGGGCTACATCTATGTTGACACAGGAGCTCTGTACCGCACTATCGCTCTATATATAACCGAGAACAAAATTCCTGACAAGGATATCGAGAAGTCCCTCGGCAAGGCTGATGTGTCCCTTAAGTTCATCGACGGAGCACAGCGAGTATTCCTCGGAAAAAGAGACGTTTCCGACCTAATAAGGACTCCCGAAATATCTATGGCTGCTTCCCGCACCTCGGCTATACCTGCCGTAAGAGCCTATCTTTTTGAAACTCAGCAGAAAATAGCCCGTGAGAACAACGTTATCATGGACGGAAGAGACATCGGCACAGTAGTTCTCCCCGATGCAGATGTTAAGATATTCCTTACTGCTTCCGCAGAAGAAAGAGCCAATCGCCGCTACAAGGAGCTCCTTGAAAAGCCGGACTGTCCCACATATCAGGAGATACTTGACGATATAATCAAGCGCGACTATCAAGATATGCATCGAGAAACAGCTCCTCTGAAACAGGCTGAGGATGCTGTGCTCGTAGACACAACAGAGCTGAACCTTGAAGAATCCGCAGCTGCTATCGTTAAGATAATCAGCGAAAAGATAAAGAAATGAGGCTCTGTATCCAAAGGGTATGACGTAAAAAGGAGAAAATCATGTATTACTTAGTAAAATTTGTTGTTCGTATGTACTTTACGTTAATGTATAAGCTGCGCTTTGAAGGGAAGGATAATATACCGGAAGATACCACTGTTATATATACCTGCAATCATCGCAGCAACGCCGATCCGCCCCTTCTCGGCTGTGGAGCCAAGGGAAAATTTGCTTTCATGGCAAAGGAGGAACTCTTCCATAACAAACTCTTTGCATGGCTAATACGCTCTTTGGGAGCATTTCCTGTTTCACGCGGAAAAGGCGATACTGCAGTTATCGATACTGCTGTTGAAAGGCTCGATTCAAACCGTAGTCTCATGATATTCCCCGAGGGTACACGCTCCAAAGACGGCAAGGTAGGTAAAGGTCATACCGGAGCCGCTCTCATTGCCGCAAGATCAGGCAAGCCTGTAATGCCTGTAGGTATATGTTACGGGGAAAAGCTGAAGTTCCGTACTCCACTTACCGTAAAATTTGGCAAGCCTATCGATCCTGCAGAATACTGCGAGATAAGTGATACTCCCAATCCCCGTCAGCTCGTCAAGCTCAAAAACCGCTATATGGCAGACATAAAGCATCTTGTTGAAGGAGAAACGGAGACCTCCGCAGACACAAAGGAGGAAAAAACTGATGAGTAAGGTCACTGTTGCAAAATCCGCCGGATTCTGCTTCGGAGTTGACAGAGCCGTGAAAATGGTCTACGGCGAGCTGGAAAAGAATACAAATGTCGCAACTCTCGGCCCTATCATACACAATCAGGACGTTGTAAACGATATGAAGGCAAAGGGCGCAAGGATAATAGAATCCGTTGACGAGCTCAACCCCGACGAGACCGTAGTTATACGCTCCCACGGCGTAGGCAGGGAGATATACGACCAGATACAGGCAAAGGGCAACCGTATGCTGGACGCGACCTGTCCCTTTGTATCGCGTATACATAAAATAGTGGCGGAAAAGTCCGCAGAAGGCTACTTTATACTTATCGCAGGTGACAGAGACCACCCTGAAGTACAGGGCATAGTTGGTCATTGTGACGAAAATTGCATGGTTTTCAAGGATAACTTTGAGCTAAAAGACTTTTTTGAAAAAAATTATAAAAATTTGCAAAAAAAGCTTGCAATTGTGGCGCAAACGACGTATAATATAGTAGTATGGGGTGAGTGTTTAAACGTGATCCCGAAGGACGATCCAAATATTGTTATATACGATACGATATGCAACGCTACAGACACACGTCAGTCAGACGCTGCCATGCTTGCCAGGGAATCCGACATTATGCTTGTAGTCGGCGGCAGGCACAGTTCCAATACCGTTAAGCTCTTTGAGGTTTGCAGCCGGTACTGTAAAACGTATCATATCGAAAATTCGGACGAGCTTCGGTCATTAAAGCTTCCAAATGCCAAAAATATCGGCATTACTGCCGGGGCATCAACCCCCGCTTATATAATCAAGGAGGTACAAACCAAAATGGCAGAAAATGAAATTCTTGCAGCTAATCAGGATGAGGATATCGATTTTGCTCAGGCAATCGATGAATCATTCAAAAAAATACATACAGGAGAGAAAGTTAAAGGCATTGTTATCGCCGTAAACAACACAGAGGCTATCGTAGACCTCGGCACAAAGCATACCGGCTATGTTGCTCTTGACGACCTTACAGACGATCCTTCAAAGAAGCCTTCCGACATCGTAAGCGTTGGCGACGAGATTGATCTCGTTGTTATCAAGGTAAACGACGCAGAAGGTACAGCTGCTCTTTCCAAGAGAAAGGTAGACGAGCAGGCTGGCTATGAGAAGATAGTACAGGCTAAGGAAGAAGGTACTGTTCTCGAGGGCGTTGTTCAGAGCGTTGTAAACAAGGGTATCACACTCACAGTTATGGGTGTTAGAGTATTTATCCCTGCTTCACTCACAGGTCTCCCGAGAGGCGCTGAACTCGAACAGCTTCTTAAGAAGAAGGTAGAGTTCATCGTTATCGAGGTATCAGAGGGTGGCAGAAAGAGAGCAGTAGGTTCTATCAAGGCTGTTCAGAACGCCAAGAAGGAAGAAGCCAAAGCAAGATTCTGGGAGACAGCAGAGGTTGGCAAGACCTATACCGGTAAGGTAAAGTCTCTCACAAGCTTCGGTGCATTCGTTGATCTCGGCGGCATTGATGGAATGGTACACATCTCAGAGCTTTCTTGGAAGAGAATCAAGCACCCGAGCGAAGTAGTAAATGTTGGTGATACTCTTGAAGTATACATTAAGGATCTTGACAGAGAGGCTAATAGAATTTCTCTCGGCTTCAAGAAGGCTGAGGACAATCCATGGGAAATCTTCAAGTCTCAGTATCAGGTAGGTGACGTAGTTAAGGCTACTATCGTTTCTATTACAAGCTTTGGAGCTTTTGCTCAGATTATCGACGGCGTTGACGGTCTTATCCACATCTCACAGATC